>CANQHQ010000010.1 GCA_947623825.1 uncultured Bacilli bacterium | reverse complement strand
TAAGCGATATTTCTTTCAAGACTAGAAATGAGAGGATTATTATTGATTTCGATATTATAGTATCGATCTCCTACCGAACAAAGTAAATCCAAAATTTTCTTGGAGTCGTGATAGTTTTCTTTTTCCAAAGCCTCTTTTTCGAAACGAATGGTTTCCTCGATTTCTTTTTGATTTTCTCCTAACACTCTAGAAAGAAGAAAACAAACATATTGTTTTCGTTCTTGGTGATGAAACATGGTATCAAACATTACATCTGAAATCATAGGGATACGAAATTCCTCATGAATCTTTCCTAAAGAAAAACTATTTTTGGTGGAAGGTTTCAATTGAAGTAATCCTTTTATCATAGACTTTTTCCTCCTGACGCAAAGAGAATACCAAAAAAAGAGAAAAAAGAAAAAGGAGGATAATTCAAATAATGAGACCAAAAATTCTTAAAATCCCGAATTATTGAAATCAATAATAAAATTATCTATCTCAATAATTGAATTTTATTTAATTTGAAAAAAAGGAAAAAAATCGTTCGACATTTTTCGACAAAGAAAAGGAGAAAAAATTTCTCCTTCCATTTTTTCAAACATTTTTAAATTAATAATACGGATAAGTGTTATAATAATAACTGTTATAGTAAGTAGGGTAATAAGGTTGTGGGTAAATAGGACCAACTATCGGTCCACCAAAACCACCACCATAAGGATAATCATTTTGATTGTTTCCAATGGCATATCCAGCAATTCCACCAATCAAAAGTGGAGCGATAATTCCACCACCAAAGAATCGATCATCTTGATTTAAATTTCCCTGATTACGTGGTCCAGAATTTCTAGAATTTCGATACATATTTCTAGAAAATGGATTCATATTATAACTATACGGTTGCATATCTAATCTTCTCCTTCCTAAGATAGTGTATGCAGCAAGAAAGGAATGAGTGAAATGAGTGAAAAATTAAAACAACTAGCAAAACAGATTGTCGAATATTCAATTGATGTCCAAAAAAATGAAAAAGTCTTAATTATGACACAATCACTAGAAGCAAGGGAATTTATTTCCTATTTAATTGAAGAAATTTATCATCGTCATGGAATTCCCTCTGTCAAGGTAAATGATCCTTATTTGGGAAGTCAATTAGCGGAAGGAAATACAGAAGAAAGAATCGAAATGCTAAAAACAATTCAAGAGCAAGAAGTAGCGATGTATGATTCGTTCATCAATATTCGTTATGCTACCAATGATTATGAAGATAAGAATATTGATCCAGAAATGAATAAAAAATTAAAGAAAGCATTAGTCAAAAGTTCCGATATTAGAGTAAATCAACGAAAATGGGTATTATTAAATTTTCCATCAGAGTTAGACAGTCATAAAGCCGGAATGACAACTAGAGATTTTCAAAAATTCGCTTTAGATGTGATGACAGTCGATTATCGTAGTATGAATAAAGCCATCCAACCATTAAAAGATTTGATGGATCGAACAGATAAAGTCAGAATCACAGGAAAAGATACCGATTTATCATTCAGTATCAAAGGAATGGGAAGTATTCCATGCACAGGTGAAAAAAACATTCCAGATGGAGAACTATATTCTGCTCCAGTCAAAAATAGTGTAAATGGAAAAATTACCTATAATACACCAAGCCCATACAATGGAAATGTATTTCATCATGTTTCTTTAGAGTTCAAGGATGGAAAGATTATCAAAGCGACTTGTGCAGAGGATAATGAAAAACTAAATGAAATTTTTGATACGGACGAAGGCGCAAGATACGTAGGAGAGTTTTCTCTAGGATTCAATCCTAAAATCTTAGAACCTATGGGTGATATCTTGTACGATGAGAAGATTTTAGGAAGCCTTCACTTTACACCAGGTCAGGCATATAAAGACTGCTATAACGGAAATGATTCTGGTATTCATTGGGATATGGTTTTGATTCAAAGACCAGAATATGGTGGAGGAGATGTCTACTTTGATGACGTCTTAATTCGTAAAGATGGAACCTTTGTCCTAGAAGAATTAAAACCATTAAACTTTGATTATAACAAATAGGCTCGTAAGAGTCTTTTTCATTACTTTGAAGTAGCTCTCCATGACTCTAATTGCTGTTTCATCTCATCGATTACACGACATAAAGTATCAAAATCTGCTCTCTGTGAAAAAGTAGTTTGCTTTTCCTTTGAAGAATCTTTATTTTGAACAACCACTACTTGAGAAGCATAAGTTTGAATCGTAAGACCTACCAATTGTAACCAGTTACCAATACTCGACTGTTCACTCGCATCGAGTTCTTGAATTAAAATAAGACCGACAAGAATGGCACTTCCCGTAAAGGAATAAGGATTGATTTTTTCAATAAAATCGTTCATAAAATATCCTTTCTCTTTATTATACGTAACAAAATTCTAGGATGACAAAGAAACTACTTCTAATCTTGGACAAACCTCATATTCTTTATTAGGAGGACGAGTTATGATTCAAGAAAAAGGACTCACAGATAAAGAAGTAGAAGAAGCAAGAAAAAAATATGGTTCAAACGTACTATCAAAAAAGAAGAAAAAAACATTTCTGAAACAATTGATAGAAACTTTGGGAGATCCCATTATCAAGATTTTACTCATAGCCTTAGTAATGAAAACCATCTTCCTTTTTCAAGATTTTAATTGGTTTGAGACATTAGGAATCGTCATTGCCATTTTTTTATCAAGTCTCATTTCGACCATTTCTGAATATGGGAGTGAAAAAGCATTTGAACGATTACAAGAAGAAGCAAGTCGTCTAAAAGCCAAAGTAAAAAGAAATGGAGACTGGAAAGAAATTCCGGTCGATGAAATCGTAGTAGGGGATTACATTCGTTTAGAAACAGGAGATAAAGTACCAGCTGATGGAATCCTTGTCGAAGGAGAACTTACCGTCGATGAATCTAGTTTTAGTGGAGAAAGCAAAGAAATATATAAAGAAGCAGTCAAAAATATTGTGCAAGAAAAAAATCGTATCTATCGGGGAACGGTCATCTGTTCCAAGATAGGAATCGTCAGAGTGGAAAAAGTAGGGAATGATACAAATTATGGAAAATTAGCCTTAGAATTACAAGAAGAAAACCGAGAAAGTCCCATGAAAGCAAGATTACGTGTACTAGCGCAATGGATTAGTAAAATCGGTTATATTGGAGCCTTCTTAGTAGCCATTTCTTATTTGTTTTCTGTAGTCGCTCTTGCCAACAATTTTGATATTCAAAAAATCATGGAAATGGTTGGAAATTTCCGCTTAATAAGTGGACATATTCTCTATTCTTTGACTCTAGCCGTAACCATTATTGTCGTTGCCGTTCCGGAAGGATTACCGATGATGATAACACTAGTTCTATCCTCTAATATGAAACGAATGTTAAAAAATCATGTTCTAGTTCGTAAACTGGTAGGAATTGAAACCGCAGGAAGTATCAATATTTTATACACAGATAAAACAGGAACATTAACCAAAGGAAAATTAGAAGTCGCTGGAATTCTTACAGGAAGTTTCCATCGATATGATACAGAACTAGAACTTTCTTCTTACTCCAAATATCATGATTTATTAAAAGTATCATTGGTATACAATAATGAAAGTAAAAAAAATGATAGAGGAGAACTCATTGGGGGAAATTTAACGGATCGTTCTCTCTTATCTTTTGTTCAATCGGAAGTTCCCGCTGTCAAAGTAATCAAACAAGTCCCATTCGACAGTAAAAAAAAGTATGCCAGTTGTCTAATTGAAACAGAAAAAAAATGGAATTTGATAAAAGGAGCCCCAGAAATTTTGCTTCCCAGATGCGATTTTTTCTACAATGAAATCACAGGAAAAAAAGAAAAATTAGATAGGGAAAAAATGAATCAGAAGATGAAAGAATACACACAAGTAGGGTTTCGTATTCTTTGTCTTACTGTAAATGATAGATTGCATGTAGAAGAAATGAACCATTTGATATTGGTAGGACTCGTCTTATTAAAAGATGAAGTACGAAAAGAAGCCATCGAAGGGGTAGAACTAGTCAAAAAAGCAGGAATTCAAACCGTCATGATTACAGGAGATAATTTAGACACAGCCAAAGCAATTGGAAGAGAAGTAGGGTTGCTTACCTCAAAGGAGGATTTAGCGATTACCCATGAGGAACTCTCTTCTTGGACCGATGAGGAAGTAAAAGAACAAATTCCAAAATTAAAAATTGTGGCAAGAAGTTTACCACAAGATAAAAGTCGTTTGGTTCGCTTAAGTGAAGAGATGGGACTTGTGGTAGGAATGACAGGGGATGGAGTCAATGATGCACCCGCACTAAAAAAGGCAGATGTAGGATTCGCGATGGGAAGTGGAACAGAAGTAGCCAAAGAGGCGAGTGAAATCGTTATTTTAGATGATAATTTTTTATCGATTTCTAAAGCCATTCTCTTTGGAAGAACCATTTTTAAAAGTATTCGCAAATTTATTATTTTTCAATTAACTATTAATCTATGTGCGATTAGTTTATCGATTGTTGGACCATTCATTGGAATTGAAACCCCAGTTACGGTAATTCAAATGTTATGGATTAATATGATTATGGATACTTTAGCTGGTATTGCCTTTGCTTATGAACCACCACTTTTAGAATATATGAAAGAAAAACCGAAAAAAAGAGAAGAACCTATCATGAATCGATATATGTTAAATGAAATTCTTTTTACGGGAGGGTATTCCGCACTTCTTTGTGTATTTTTTCTCAAAAGTCCATGGGTAAATCAATTCTATCGAATCGATCCAAATCAAAAATATTTGATGACTGCTTTTTTTGGATTGTTTATCTTTATGGGAATTTTCAATTGCTTTAACGCTAGAACTTCTAGATTAAATTTAATTGCCCATATTTTTTGGAACAAAGCCTTTGTTATCATCCTTTCTTTTATTGTCATCGTTCAATTAATTCTCATTTATTTTGGAGGAGATTTATTTCGAACATTTGGATTAACAGGAAAGGAATTAATCATCATGCTCCTCTTAGCAAGTACGGTGATTCCCGTAGACTGGTTAAGAAAAATTGTTTTGAAAAGAAAAGACGCAGCAAGTGGAGTCTAATTATGTAACAAATTGGAAAAATAATAGAATTCCTGTTTCTATTATTTTTTTTTTGTGTTACAATTATTCTGATATAATATAAAAAAATGTATAAGGGAGTTGCTGATATGAACAAAAAAGCGATAATAGGAGCATTTCTAACAATCTGTCTAACCATTTTGATAGGAATGAACACAGTCTACGCAAAAGAGGCTTCCGTAGGGACCTCAATTTCGAGCGTAACTAGTCAGTTAATGGAGACAAAACAGAACAAATCAACTGTTTCACTCCTTCAAACTGGTGATCTCAGATGTAAATATCTGGATCCAAGTTTAGTAAGCGAATTAAAAAAGATTTATAGTTGGATAGCAATTGCAGCTCCGATTGCCTTAATTGTCTTCGGTTGTATTGATTTTGCAACTCCCATTCTTTCCAACGATAAAGAAGCTTTAAACAAAGCGGTTTCTAGGTTTGCAAAAAGAGCGATTCTTTTAGTTGTTATTATTTTTACACCAATGATTTTAAATGCTATTTTAGATAGATTATCAGACGCAACAGGGCAAGATATTTCAATTTGTGGCGTCGGGTATATAATTAAGAGTATTTGGAGGTAGTAAGCGTTATGATTCATTTACCAAGAAATATGCTATTTACTTTTGTTCGCCAAATTTTGGGATACTTTTTTGCTGTTATATACGGATTATTAACAACAGTACTACAGATTATTTTTGTAGTTGCGGGAATGGATAATAGTAGCACTTTTACAGAAGTGTATGAAGGAATTCAAACCCGTGCATGGGGAATTATTGGAATCATTATGCTCTTTAAAGTGACTTTTTCCTTAATTACGTATTTTGCTAATCCGGATAAAATTACAGATAAAGAAATAGGATTAGGAAAAATGGTACAGAGAGTAGTACTAGTATTAATATTATTGATTATGGTTCCTAACTATGTATTTCCTCTTCTATCGAGAATCCAACAACCAATAGTAAATACCGTTGGAAACATCATTTTAGATAATGCATCTCTGACGGATGCAACCGAGACCGGTGTGAATGTATGGGCACAATCTGCAGAGGTACTCATGAGTGTCTTTATTTATAAAGATTCCGATTGCTCAGTACCAGCAGATTACGCAGATACGGAAGCGAAAACAGTTATGGATACCATAGATGTAAAGATGGAAATGCCATGTGGTACAGGTGACGGGGTGGATAAAGATAGGTACGCATATACATTTGATATATTGAGTGGAATTGGAAGTATTGGTGCTATCTTAACTCTTGAAATAATCATAGGAATACAAGTAGGAGTAAGGACTTTTAAACTATTTGTGCTAAGACTGCTTGCACCAGTACCAATTATTAGTTGTCTTGATCCAAAGTCAACACGATCAGGTGGAAGAACGAGTCAGTATATAAGTTTGTTCATTCGTACCTATATTGATTTGTTCATTCACTTTGGCGTTTTATACTTTGTCTTATTATTGATTAGAAAAATAATGTCATATTTTACTCCTGGCTCATTTTCATTATTAGGGGATGGAGCCCAGTTACTAAAGGATAGTTGGGGACTTGGACTAATCTTCTTGATTATTGGATTGCTAATCTTTGCCTTCCAAGCACCAAAATTTATAAAAAAGGCTTTAGGTTTGAAGGATAGTGAATTTGGTAGTGGACTTGCTGGATTACTTACCGGTACTGCTGCTGTAGCAGGAGGTGTGGGAGCAGGAATCGCTTCTTATAAAAATAGGGATAAAAATGCAGGTTTCCTTAGTAATTTTGGTTCTGCAGCCGCCAGTGCCATTCGAGCCGGTGGGGCCACTCTTGCAGGAGCAGGAGCTACAGGTAGTCCAACTAAGGCTTTCGCCGCCCTTGGAAATAATTTGAAACAACAAGCAAACGAAAGAGCATTGGGAATTACCGGAAAAGACAAATTAGCAAACTTTGCCAAAACAATGTTTACCGGTACAAATGATGAAATTGAACTAACAAAGCAAAAAGAAGATATGGAAAAAGAACTTAAAGAACAGAAAGAACGGTTAGCAAGTGCGAATGTAGCCCAATCAAGAAGAAAACAACTAGAAAGTACCTTGTCAAATCACAACAAGTTATGTACCGAGGAAGCTCCTAAAAATCCTTATTCACAGTCAACAATAACAACGCCTGATGGTAACCAATATATAGGTAGCACGAAAGATTTTGTCGACAAGAGAAATGCGGATGTAGCTGGTAAAGGATTTAACTGGGCTGGACATGATTGGACAAGGGAAGAGGTAGAAAAATATTACAACGATGTAATAAAAACAGGTGCAGCTGACTATAATGAGCGCTCAGACTGCCATGATGCCAAATGGGAGAATTCCCACCAGGAAGTTGAGAACGCCCTCAATGCATATCCACAAGATTCACGGAATCCAATAGGAATTAACCCGGATGATTTAGGATCCATCAAATCCGCTATTGGTCAGGTGCAAGCGTCTATCAATGATAATCAACGTGGAATCGACGACATGCAATCTAAAATTAATACTCAAGAACAAACTATTCGTAATGTTAATGCAGATTTACAAAAAGCCGCTGCACTTAATAAATCAAATAAATAATCCGAAGGAGTGTGAAAAAAATGTATCTAATCCCTGCAAATGCAAAAAGAGGACAGTATATTTTTGGACTATTTCGTCCAGTAGATTTGGTAATCTTTGGTATTGGAGTCGGAATGACGTTATTAATGATTATGTTTATGCCAATGCAAGAAACGTGGGCAGCCATTGTCGCTATCATCCCAGGTTTGATAGCAGCTTTATTAGTTGCCCCCGTTGCCTATTATCACAATGTCCTACAATTATTGCTAGAAATATACGGATTTTTTTCAAATCGTAGAAAATATATATGGAAAGGTTGGTGTGTACGCGATGAACAACAATGGACAACAGTGGACAGAAAATTGGATTAATATTCAGTCCATTTCAAACGGAACAATTATTCTACCAGATCAAACAAAAGTAGGAGGAGTAAAAATTACACCAAGAAATATCTTCATTCTAGATGAAATGTCACAATCAAATATCTTAGTTGCCTTAAAAAATTTCTATAACATGATTGATTTTGAATTTTGGTTAATCGTTGCAGATCGACCGGTAGATATTTCTATGTATTTATCACGATTACAATTACAATATCAAAATCAAACAAACCCTGCCATTCGTAAACTAATCATGCAAGACTTACAAAAAGGGAACAGTTTTATGAACAATAATGTAGTGGATACAGAATACTATATTTTATTTAAAGAAAAAAATATGGAGATGCTACAAAAGAAGGTACGATTGTTAATTAGTGGACTTGCGCAGGCAGGTTTGAGTGCCAGACAGACTAGTAATGAAGATTTAAGAATTATTCTTGATAATTTCTTAAATGGTGGAAAAAGTTTTAACTTTGGGACGGTGAATTTATGATAGGATTTCGTTCAGAAATTGCACCAAAAGGAATTCATTTTGGTTTAAGTGATTTTACAATTAGTGATAGATATGCCACGATTATCACTGTAGTATCTTATCCAAAAAGTGTCTATCCTGGATTTTTGGCATCTTTAACAAGTATGTCAGGAATTAAAATTGTCGCAAAACATATTCCTATGCCTTTTTCGACAGTATCAAAAATGTTGAATAAGCAGATTGCAGATTTAAAGACAAGATATGTGGAAGAAAAAGATCAAACAATAAAAGAAAGAATTCGTCTTGACTATGAATCTTTAGAGTCATTTGTAACGATGCTTGCTAGTTCTCAGTCAAAGATTTTTGACTTTCAGATGCACATTATGGTAATGGCGGATAGTAAAGAAGAACTAGAAATGAAAAAAGTAAACATAAAAAACTATCTAGATGCAATGGAAATGAAAGGTGTTTCCTTAAGATTTGAACAAGAAAAAGTTTTAAAATCGATTGTTCCTATTTTTCCATCACAGGATATTGAACAAAGAATTGGAACTCCGATTCCTACACCGACACTGGCAGCGATGTATCCGTTCATCTTTGATAGCATTAAAGATGAAGGACTCTCAACTTTACTAGGAGTAGATTTTTCAGGAGGAGTCATTCTTTTTAATCAATTTTCTTATCAAACAAAAAAAGAAAATAATCGAAATAATGCGAACCTAATTATCTTAGGAACTTCTGGTTCTGGTAAATCGACAGCAGCGAAATTAATGCTTCGTAGTCATATCAGAAATGGATACCAAATTGTAGCAATCGACCCAGAAAATGAATTATACGAAATGACCAAAGCCTATGGCGGAGAAAGCATTGATTTGGGTAAAGGTGGAGAATATGGTATGGTCAATCCACTTCAAGTTGTTGTAGATGCAGATGAAGAGGAAATTAAAGAAGGACTAGGCTATACGGTGCTCACGCGTACTCTTCAATTCTTAAAGGGGTTCATGAAATATTATGATCCGTCGATTGAAGAAGATGTTTTAACGATGTTTAGTGAAGTAGTACAAGACACTTACCGACGATTTGGAATTGACTTTAATAGTAATTTTTATAACTATAAAGCAGCGGATTATCCAACTTTTTCAGATGTATATCAAACGATTAAAGGCCGTCTTTTATCTATGACTGACAAAACACAAGAACGAACCATCATGGAAAAATTGGAATTAAAAATTAGACCACTTACGCAAGAATTAAAATATTATTTTGATGGTCACACTACGGTAACGTCGGATACGGATTTTATTGTATTTAATATAAAAGAATTAATGAATTCGGCTGACAATATTCGAAATGCTCTATTCTTTAATGTATTAAAATATGCTTGGGGATTATGCCTCAATAAGGAAATAAATACTGCTTTGATGGTAGATGAGGCACACGTTCTTTTATCAGATCAGAACTCCCTTGGTGCGGATTTCTTAGCACAAGTACAAAGAAGAGCTCGTAAATACAATACTGGTTCCATTATCATTACGCAACAACCGAGTGATTTTGCCACTCCAGCCGTAATAACACAAGGAAAAGCAATTTTTGATAATGCATCGTATTATCTAGTAATGGGACTTAAGAAACAAGCCGTAGATGACTTGGCAAGATTAATCGATCTAAATGAAAATGAAAAAGAAGGAATTAAACGTTATTCTCAAGGAGAAGCATTATTTGTATGTGGAAGTAGACGGATGCAAATTAATGTAACATTAACACCAGAAGAACTAGAATCCTTCGGTAGCGGCGGAGGACTATAATACAGATAGTAGTAAAAGGTAGGTGACAATATGGACGAGGAAGAAGCAAAGAAAGCGGAAGAGAATGAGGCCGGAAGAAGAGCGGCACATACTGCTGGGAAAGTAGCAGCGACCCATTTTGGAGGTCCCCTCGGAAATAAAGTCTACGATATAGCTAGTAATACAAAAGCAGGACAAGCTATTGAAAATGCCGCAGGAAAAGCAATTAATAGTAATCCATTAACAAAAAAGGCCACAACGCAAATGAACAAAAGTGGAGGTTTTGATATAGCAGATGCAGCCATTGATGCCTCCTCTGGAGATTTGCCGAAAGAAGGATTGGCCAAAGAAGGATTAAAAAAGGAAGGACTAGAGGATGCGGCGAATAAAGCAAACAATGCTAATGCATCCTCTAGCGGCGAGAAAGGAGATTCCTCTGGAAAATCAGACTCCAAAGGAGAGGAGCAGGGTGAGAGTTCCAATTCTGTCAGCAAAAATCTTTTAATCTCTATCGCTACAGTTCCAGGCTGTGGATGCGCCTGCCTTCTTTTCTTAATCATTATTATTGCCTCTATTGTGACCCTACCAGCAACCGCAGTTATCAACTTTTTTAATAACATTTTCGAAAAAATTGGCTACGCAGAAGATGACAAAGCAGAGGAAGACTACTATAAAAAACTAAAAGAGTCTCAAGATACAATTTATCAAAAATATGGGGTTTGTATCGATACTAACCTAATTCACGCAACATTAACGGTAAATAAATCTTCCGATATGGAAATTAATGAGGGTGAACTAGAATGTGAAGATCCAGAATCTTGTGAAACAGGTGGAGAATCGATTTCAGCCGAAGAATACAAAAAGATGGAAAAGTACATTGACTTATTGGCAAATATGCAAATTAAAAGAAAAAAATATGGGTTAGTCAAAAATAAAACTGAATGTGAAACAGAGTTTCAGGCCATTTATCACGATCAATGTTCCGATACTGATGAGTCCCATGTGATTTTAGTGGAAGACGAAGAAAAAGCCAAAGAATGTTTGGATTTATCATGGCCTGATTGGGTCCAAACGACTCTTGGAAGTATTCCTGTACGAGATAGTTCATCCAAAAGGCTAGTAGCACGAAATGATATCGAAGATTCTTTTTTTGACTTTCTAAGAAAGAAAGCCAATCGAGAAAAAAATTATGAGTATTATTATTACCTTCCTGCCGCAACATTTGAAGATAGAAATGATGACGGCATAGAAGAAAGATATTGTGAAAAACTAAAAGCGCCAGAAAGCAATACAGATTTTGCCCAGGTAGAAATTGGTGATTGGGAACACATGGAAGAAGGAATCTATTTCTGGAATTTATTAGATTCTTTCGTAGAACAATATTATCCAGACTATTTAAATACAGGTGACGATTATGCCCAAGAGGGGGACGAGAGATATAAGCAAGCTGTTGCTTTAATAGACAGGATATACGACTTATATACATTAATGGGTCCTAGTGCCACTTGTAACGGTGGATATGGAGCCAATGTATGTGCCGACGAAACTCTAGAAGCAAGTTGTGAAAATGGAGTTACTGTGACAGGAGAAGGCGCAGGAACTTACGACCTTGAAACGTATATCGCGGGAGTAGTACAACACGAAAATCCATATCAAGGTTCCAATGGTAGTATTGAATCAGCCAAAGCACAAGCCATTGCCGCTAGAACCTACTTATTACAAAGCACAAATTTTTGTCAAAAATCAATAAAAAATAGTCAAAGTGCGCAAACATTCAGTAAAAATCCAGGTTCCGTTGCACAAGATGCAGCGAACCAAACGAGAGGATTGATTTTGACTTATGGTGGAAAAATATTTTCCTCACAATATGATTCGTACTGCTATAGAGATAAGGATTGTCAAGATTCTCTTTGTACAGGAAATACTTGTTCCGTTACCTATACGAAGTTACCAAATGGCGAACAACATGTAGTAAGTGTGCCAGCCAAATGGAAACGATGGTTTGTTCCAGGTGGTGGACATGCTCGTGGTATGAGCCAACTTGCTGCCAATAATATGGCCGACGAAGGATACTCATACAAAGAAATATTGAATTACTTCTATTCGCCTGGGGTAGCGGTAACAGCCATGATAGATAGCGAGAACGAAGACCAAGCAGATTTAATATGTGGAGAAACTTATGAAGGTGATCAAAGCATAGGAGGTCCAGCTACAGGCTCACAAATTCCACCAGGACAGACTTATAGTACCTTTGATGGGCAACTCCTTGTTGATTGGGCTAGAAAATATGTAGGAAATCCTTATGTATGGGGTGGAAGCAGTCTTACCGATGGTGCAGATTGTTCTGGATTTGTAATGACTCTAGTAAAAGACTTATTTGGTATCATATTACCACATAATTCAAGGGCACAAGTAAATTACGGAACGCCAGTAGCAAGTCTTGAAGAAGCAAAACCAGGAGATTTGTTATTCTACAGTAATGAGGAAGGAATTTACCATGTGGCAATTTATGCAGGGAACGGAACGAGAGTACACGCATGGAGTAAGAAAACAGGAATTGTAGAAAATTCTGTGGGAAATCCAAGTTATATAAGAAGGCTGGGATAAAAATGGAAAAAAAAATAAGAAAAATTTGTTTATTATTGATTTTATGTTTTCTTACGGCCGGATGCGATGTCAAATATGATGTAACATTAAGAAACGGAGTCATCAACGAAAAAGTGACACTAGAAGCTAACAAAAATGAGGTGATTGACTCCTTTCAAACTCCGGTAACGGAAGTGTTTACAAGTGCGTGGCAAGAATACCAAGAAAATGCAGATAAAGATATGTTAACACTCGAAGATAAAAGTACAAATGAAAAGATTCTTTTAGATGCCACGACTCCTAATCAATCATTAAGTCAATACGATAAGGTTCTTCCAAAAAATTGCTTTTCACTAGTAAATACACTAGTAGAAGAAGACCAAATTGTAATTTCAACTAGTGAAGGGGCAACCTGTTTCGATTCTTATGCCAATACGAATGAAATCAAAGTAAATATTACAACCAATCACGTTGTAATAGAGCATAATGCAGATAAGAATGAAGACAATACATATACATGGATTATCAATAGAGAAAACTATAAAACAAAGCAAATTCAACTAGTTGTCAAAAGAGCAGAATTTATAAAAGAATCTCATTCTAGTAAAAATATAAAGTATCTTTTTATCATTTTTGCTATAATAATAGGTGTAGTTGGCGTAACTCTAATTTATTTCAAAATAAAAAATGATAGAGTCAATCAAATTAAGTAGGAAGAAGGGTAAAAATGAAATTGAAGTTTAAAGCAGATGCTACAGACATATTAATCTTTGCAATCTTTGCGGTATTTTTGTTATATGTAGTGTGTTTAGCAGTACTAAATTTTCCAAGTTTGGCTTTAGAGGGTAGATTTTATGGACTGAACCCTTTTCCTGCCTTTGCTCCGCAAAGAATTGCCGCAACCCTAGTATTTTACTTCATCTTTTTAGGTGGAATATTCATGTCTGTCAGTTCTTATTTCTTTGATCGAGAATCTGGAATTGGATTTTCTACAGAAAAATCTGATAAAGGATACAGTCGTTGGTACAAAGAGAAAGAAATGAAAAAAGGGTACAAAATGGCAATGATTCGTCCAGGAGACGATAATACCAAAGCGGCCGGAGTACCTTTAATATTAAAAGAAAAAGAAGTATGGGTAGATAACGGTGAATACCATAGCCTCGTCATTGGTGCGACTGGTTCTGGTAAAACCCAAACAGTTATTTTCCCAACTGTAAATATTTTAGCGAAAAAAAGAGAATCGATGATTATCACCGACCCGAAAGGTGAGATTTATGAAGAAACATCGAACATGCTTCGCGAAAAAGGATACAATGTTTTAATTCTTAACTTCCGTGATCCACAACAAGGAAATGCTTGGAATCCTCTTTCTCTTCCTTATCGAATTTACAAATCAGGAAATCAAGACAAAGCAATCGAGTTACTAGACGACTTGGCAGCTAATATTCTATATGAAGAAAAATCAGGAAATGCTGACCCTTTCTGGGAGAAAACATCTGCTGACTACTTTTCAGGTCTTGCACTTGGAATGTTTGAAGATACGACAGAGGACAAGGTAAATTTAAATACCATCAGTTTGATGACGACTGTTGGAGAAGAAAAATTTGGTGGATCTACCTATATCAAGGCCTACTTTGAAACCAAAGACCCCGCTTCTCCTGCTTATACCAATGCATCAGGAACCATTATGGCTCCGAATGAAACAAAAGGATCCATTATATCCGTGTTTAAACAGAAAATCAAACTTTTTGCATCTCGTGAAAACTTGTCAGAAATGTTGTCACACAGTGATTTTGACTTAAAAACCATCGGTGAAAAGCCAACGGCTTTATTCATTGTCATTCAGGATGAAAAGAAAACCTACCATTCTTTGGTTACGATTCTTCTAAAACAATGTTATGAAACCTTGATTAGTGTTGCCCAAGAGCATGGAGGAAAACTTCCTGTTCGTACGAATTTCTTACTAGATGAGTTCGCAAACATGCCACCACTCAAGGATATTACGACGATGATTACGGCTGCTCGTTCTCGTCAAGTGCGTTTCACGATGATTATCCAGAACTTTGCTCAGTTGGATCAAGTGTATGGAAAAGAAAATGCAGAGACCATTAAAGGTAACTGTGGAAATATCATCTATTTGATCACGACAGAGTTAAAAGCCCTAGAAGAAATATCTAAAATGTGTGGAGAAGTAAAAAGTAAAAAAGACGACAAAACGGCATCCACTCCATTGGTTACCATCAGTGAACTACAACGAATGAAACAATTCGAAGTAATTATCATGCGTATTCGTCAAGCACCTTTTAAAACAAAATTTACACCAAACTATCAAATGAAATGGGATAAAGAATATCCCAAAGCAACCTATCCAACACGAGAAAAACAACCAGTTCATACCTTTGATATTCGGGAGTATGTGAAAGAAAAACGAAAAGAAAAAGTCATGGAAATGATGAATAATCCACAAGGGGGAGGAGTTCCTGGTGGTATGGGATTCCCAGGAATGCCAATGGGTGCCCCTAGTGGACTTCCGGGAATGGGTGCGCTCCCTCCAGGACTTTCTGGTGTAGGAGGAATGGCCGCACCATCGTCACTACCAGGAATGCCACCAAGTCCAAAAAGACCTGGAGTTTCTAGTAGTAATCGTCTTGCGAAATCTGGCTTCAATGTAGATGATTTGGTCAAGAAAATTGATGCCAAAATTGCCCAAATTGAGGCAGAAGAGAAAAGAAAGAAAGAAATGGAACCAGAGAAGGAAATTCCGGAATCGATGCCAAGAGAAAACGTCACGGCACCGCTCCCTCCAAAGACAGAAACAAGTTCCATGGGAGTGGAAAGACCACTCGAAGAAAAGAATCCAGTACCAGCACGACCAACAATCGATGATTTGCTTGCGCCGAGAAGCAAACCACCAGTAGATTCTTTCGTTCCACCAAAGGCGGAGACAAGTGATAAAAAAATAGAGACGCTTCTTCGTCCATCGGTAGAAGAAAAGCCAAATTTACTTTCTTCTCCTATGACAGCGCCAGTTTCTAAACCAATCATAGAACCAGCAAAAGTGGCTCCATCTTCTGTCACGCCAGAAACAAAACCTGTGATTCCACAACCAGAAGTAGCACCATTAGAAAAAGAGGTACCACCAGTTCCTCCAAAACCGATTTCACAGGAGCCAATTATTCATGAAGAAAAATTACCACCAAAAGAAATCGAAGTGACAGATGACCAATTCTTTGATGATTTCTTTGATGATTAAAGTGATATCCATTATCACTTTTTTCTTTGTTACATAAATTATAGTAGGTGATTCAAATGTATGATTCGCTCGACATTCAAAAAGTAGATTTTTTGAGTTTAACTGAAAACATCATTGACCTTCGTGATAAATATCAATACGTATTAGGGCACATTCCGAATGCCCAAAATATTCCCTATATCTACCTAATCATGACACCAGAAAATTATCTAGAAAAAGAAAAAACATATTATTTATATTGTGAACATGGAGAAAAAAGTAGAAAAGTTTGTAGCCATCTCCAGGAGTTAGGATATCAGGTAGTTGATTTGATCGGTGGTTACGAATCCTTCCTTGACAGTAAATAAACAAAAGAACCAGAAAAAATAAAAAAGAGAATTGCTTAATGGCAATAAAAAAGGTATAATTCTAGTAGAATAGGATAGGTAGAGGTGATAATACATGGACCAGAAATTACAAAAAACCGCTAAGACATTGACCATCGTAGCTATCGCATTGATTGTGGTAGGAATTTACTTATTTATCACAAATGGTACGTTTCGAACGCAAGTGTATGGTGGATACCTTTCAGAAGAAAAAATATTGAAAAATTTAAAAGATAAATATGGAGAAGAGTTTGAGTTTGTATCGAAGTCCAAAGACTCTGACCACAATTATATCATTCGCTCCACCAAAAATAAGAATTTTGAGTTTGAAGTCAATACTTGTATGTATCAACCACTAGGAATTCCAATTATTGCTTATGCAAAAATGAATGATAACTATGCCTCTTCTCTATATGAAAAAGAGTTCACAGAATTTTTAGATTACAATCAAATTTCTTATACAATTAAAGATAAGAAAGCGGATAAAAGTGGTTGTCTCTCTTATGGAATGGGAAGAGATTATAATGTAGAATTCAATCAATTAAATCTAGAAGATGTAGCGAACCAATTATCCGAATTTATTATCGCAAGAAAAGATCAATATCCTTATACAGAAACCAAATGTGGAATGCTTTACTTACAAGGACCAGAGTCTAGTTATAAATATCAAGAATTATGTAAAGAAGACAATCGCGCAAAATATAAAAATGATGAAACATTCTCAGAAGAGAAATTACTAAAACAAATGTGGAAAGCATACGGAAGATAAAAGTATGCTTTTTTGTTTTCAAAAATATTTTAGGTAAGCGGGAAATAAGAAAAACGAAATGAGATAAGTCGACAAAATAGGAAAAAATAAAATCATTGAGATAGACAAAATGGTTTCATCCAATGAAGCTTTTTTTCGTGTTTTCACAAAACTATTTTCTTTTTTCGAAAAATGTGCTATAATCGTCAAGGTGTGATTGGGGAAGTGAAGAAAAATGAAGAAAAGAAATATTGCAATCATTGCGCACGTTGACCATGGAAAAACAACTTTGGTGGATGAAATATTAAAAACGAGTGGAACATTTCGAGAAAATGAAAATGTAAGTGATTTGACGATGGATTCTAACCAGTTGGAAAAAGAGCGTGGAATTACCATTCTAGCGAAAACAACAGCTGTAAATTATAAAGATTATCGAATCAATATTATGGATACACCAGGACATGCTGACTTTGGTGGAGAAGTAGAACGAATCATGAATATGGTAGATGGAGTACTTCTAGTTGTAGATGCTTATGAAGGAACCATGCCACAAACAAGATTTGTCTTAAAAAAGGCTTTAGCTGCCAAAGTAAAACCAGTCGTTGTCATTAATAAAGTCGATAAACCGAGTGCAAGAGTCACAGAAGTGGTGGATGAAGTGTTAGATTTATTCATCGAATTAGGAGCCGATGATGATCAATTAGATTTTAAGGTAGTCTATGCTTCTGCTTTAAATGGAACTTGTAGTTTAAGCCCAAATATCGAAAGTCAAACACCTGGATTTCATGAATTATTGGATTTAATTATTGAGGAAATTCCTGAACCAAAGGGAGATAAGGAAAAACCTTTACAATTTCAACCAGCTCTATTAGACTACAACGAATTTGTGGGAAGAATTGGAATCGGTCGCGTTCACAATGGAACAATGAGAGTAGGACAAACCGTAAACTGCCTTCGTCTTGATGGAACCACGAAATCGTTCCGAATTCAAAAATTATTTGGATATTTGGGATATAAGAGAATTGAAATTGAAGAAGCAGAAGCTGGAGATATCGTAGCCATTGCCGGTTTAGCAGATATTTCCGTTGGAGAAACCGTTTGTGCACAGGGAGAAAATTATCCGTTACCTATTCTTCATATTGATGAACCAACCTTACAGATGACTTTTGGAACCAATTCCTCTCCGTTTGTCGGAAAAGAAGGAAAGTTTTTAACCGCTCGTCAAATTGAAGAACGATTGAATAAAGAATTACAAAGAGATGTAAGCCTTCGTGTAGAACCAAGCGATAGAGAAAGTTGGTTAGTTTCTGGACGAGGAGAACTTCATCTATCTATTTTAATTGAAAACATGAGAAGAGAAGGGTTCGAACTAGAAGTGTCGAAACCACAAGTGATTATCAAAGAAGTAGATGGGGTCAAAATGGAACCATACGAAGATTTACAAATCGAAGTACCTGAAGATTCCGTAGGAACGGTAATAGAACAATTAGGATCTCGAGGAGCCATTATGGAAAGTATGCATTCTTTTGAGAATCAAGTAAGACTAAATTATGTTATTCCTTCACGGGGACTTATTGGTTTTATGACGGATTTTATGACTATGACCAAAGGGTATGGAATTATCAACCACACATTTAAAGAATACCGTCCTTACGAAAATATTGTAGTAGGAGAAAGAAAATTAGGTGTCCTCGTATCGAACGAAACGGGAAAGAGTACCGCCTATTCATTGGGACAATTAGAAGATCGTGGTGTGATGTTTGTGGAACCAGGAGTAGATGTCTACGAAGGAATGGTAATTGGAGAATGTAATCGAGAAAACGATTTAGCCGTCAATGTTGTAAAAGGAAAACAACTTACCAACATGAGAGCGGCGAGTGCAGATAAGACCGTAGTATTAAAAAGACCACGTCCTATTACTTTGGAATATGCCCTTGACTATATCAATAGCGATGAATTAGTCGAAGTAACACCTGTATCAATCCGGATTCGTAAACGAATTCTCGATACGGAACAAAGAAAAAAGTTTGATGCTAGAAAAAATCAATAAATACGAAAAAGGACTTCAAAAAGTTCTTTTTTTTTGCTATAATTTTGGATAGAATAAGGGGATGTGAAAATGAACGAAGAAGAAAAAAAAGAAGTAGAAAAAAGAGAAGAAGCACCAATCCAAAATCCACAGGAAGTGTCACCTGCGACAACGGAACCAAAAGAATCTGTATCCGTAGCGCCAACATCCACTCCTCCACAACCTCAGGAAACCCCTGTGAGTGCGAATGACACACCCAAAGAAGAAGTTTCTCCACTAGAACAAAAAGAAGAAGAACCCAAAGGAAAAAGAAGTATGATTCCTGTCATCATTCTATTCATTGTCATCGGTGGATTTCTTATTTTCTTACCAAAGATTTCGGATCGTTTGACGGAGGAACAACAGCGGAAAAAATTGGAACAGTTTGAACAAGCATTGAAGAAAGAACAGGAAGAATTAAATAAAAAAGAAGAACAAGAAGAAGAGGAAGAAGAACAATACGAAGAATCCCATAAGACTAGAAATTTTGTATGTACGTTATCGGCGGAAGCAATTCCAGGAATCGAAAATGGAACCAAAACAACGACTTTGGAAATTCTATCTTATGGTCCAAGCATTCAACAATATACAGAAACGCAAGTAGAATCTTTTCCAGTAGCGGATGCCAATTTTGAAAAAGAATGGGCCGAATGCAATCAAAAATTGCAACTTTTGACAGAAACCCCTGTAGATGGATATGAATTTGCTTGTACGATGGACGCGACAACCATAACCAAAGTAACGAAATATGAGTTAGATTTATTTACCGGAGCCGATTTAAAATATCCGGATGGAAGAGAAGAATTCCTTCTTTCCCAGTTTGAAATGGAAGAAGAGATAGAAACAGCAATCGAAAAATTAAACGCTCTAAATTATGTTTGTAATGAACAAGAAGAAAATTCGTAAATAGAGTCAGAAAGGTACTCTTTTTTCGCAAAAAGATAAGGAGAGGTAGTCATGAACGAAAATCCCAATTCCTCGAATTTAGAACCAGCCAATCATTTAGAGTCCAGTCAATCAACTGTTTCTATGGACTCTAACCAACCCGTCACAACTCCTCCTGTGTTACCAGCATCCAATCCGGAAGAAAAAGGAGAAGAACAAAAAGTAGAAACACCAACTACGCCCACAACGGAACCTTCCTCAAAAAAAGAAGTGCAGTCTCCAATGGAACGAATGAATAAACAGGAACCAGGAAATCAAAATGCCAAACCCGTGATTTTTCTTTTTCTTGGACTTCTTTTCTTTATCATCGTGGGACCATTGATTGTGACAGGTGTCCAAGAATTTCGAACTAAAATCAAAGCCAATCAAATTCATCAAAATCTAAAGAAACAAGAACAGCAGAAAAATGAGGAAGAACAAAAGAGAAAAGAAGAACTAAATAGTAGCAAGCAAGAAGAAAAACAATCGGATACATTATTCTGTTATCAGTCTTCTTATCAAGGAAGTATGGAAAAATCT
This sequence comes from uncultured Bacilli bacterium, assembly GCA_947623825.1. GTDB lineage: Bacteria > Bacillota_I > Bacilli_A > RF39 > UBA660 > Alloscybalousia. Next base: position 16,834 of record CANQHQ010000010.1, on the reverse strand, counting down.
CTAGAAAAAGTAAGTTATTTATTTGATAAAAATGGTTTGAAAGAGATTACGTATCAGATGGATTATCTATATAACTACACGACCAATGCGGAAGGGAAGAAGGTTCTTCCGACAGAATATGATACGAGATTAGAAACTTGTAAAGCTTTCCAACAAAAAGTGGCAGGTATCGCGGGAATGACTTTCTCTTACAAAGAAGAAAGCCGCCATATCAAAGTAAGTAAGACCTACGATATCTCTCAATTTCCAAATGGAGTAGTTTCCTTGATAGATCCAATTACCGGAACCGAAGAAATCATAGAAACCCTCGTACAGCCAGATGCCACAAGAAAAGAAATTCGAGCACAGTACGACCAAAAAACAGGATATCAATGCGTGGACCAATAACCGTTCAAAAGATAGGCAAATGGAATAATTTCTCTATTTTTATGAGAGAAAATATGATAATATAGTTCCAGAAGAGGTGGAAATATGCAAGAAAAACAAGTAAAAGAAATAACCAATAGAGACGTGGATTTTGCGCAATGGTATACAGATGTATGTATCAAAGCAGAATTGATTGATTATTCGTCAGTCAAAGGTTGTATGATTATTCGCCCTTACGGATATGCGATTTGGGAAAACATTCAAAAGGAACTAGACAAACGTTTCAAAGAAACAGGACATCAAAATGTTTATATGCCAATGTTTATTCCAGAATCTTTATTAAATAAAGAAAAAGACCATGTCGAAGGATTCGCTCCCGAAGTAGCTTGGGTGACCCAGGGTGGAGAAGAAGAATTGAAAGAAAGATTATGCGTTCGTCCCACTTCCGAAACTTTATTCTGTGAGCATTATGCAAATATTGTCAAAAGTTACCGTGATTTACCAAAATTATACAATCAATGGTGTAGCGTTGTTCGTTGGGAAAAAACAACGAGACCGTTTTTAAGAAGTAGAGAATTCTTATGGCAAGAAGGACATACCGTTCATGCCACCGCGGAAGAGGCCAAAGAAGAAACCAAAAAGATGTTAAACCTTTATGCGGATTTTTGTGAAGAATATTTGGCGATTCCTGTCGTTCGTGGGGAAAAGACCGAAAAAGAAAAGTTTGCAGGGGCAGAAAACACGTATACGATTGAAGCCTTGATGCACAATGGAATTGCTTTACAGTCAGCGACATCACACTATTTTGGAGATAACTTTGCGAAAGCATTTCATATGACTTATCTAGATAAAGAAAATCAACTAAAATATATGTTTCAAACGTCTTGGGGAATTACCACACGAATTATTGGAGCAGTCATTATGACACACGGAGATGATCATGGATTGGTTTTACCTCCGAATGTAGCACCTATCAAAGTAAGTATTATCCCGATTGGAAAAAATCATCCAGAAGTATTAGAAAAAAGCTATGAAATGGCAAAGGAACTCAAACTTCTAAATATCGAATGTGAAGTAGACGATAGTGATAAAACACCAGGATATCGATTTGCCGATTGCGAGATGCGTGGAATCCCAATTCGAGTAGAACTAGGACCAAGAGATTTAGAAAACAATACATGTGTGTTAGTAAGACGGGATACACTAGAAAAAACAGAAGTAAATCTCGAGGAAGCCGCAGAAGAAATCATTCGTCTATTGGTAGATATCCAAGACCAGATGTTCCTTCGTGCCAAAATGCGAAGAGATGATATGACAAAAACAGTCACGACGATGGAAGAGATGAAGACATTAGCGGAAACAGAAAATGGCTTTATTCGTGCGAATTGGTGTGGGAAAAGAGAGTGCGAAGATAAAATTAAGGAAGAGGTAGGAGTTACTTCGAGATGTATTCCGTGGGAAGAAGAGTTTACAGGCGGAAAATGTGTTTGCTGTCAAGAAGAGGCAACCCAATTAGTTTATTGGGGAAAACAATATTAGAAAGAGGAGGGGTTAGCAGTGCCTAAGAAGAAAGAGAAAAAAGAAAAAAGTACCAAAAAAAAGAAAAAAAGTCAAATCAATGAAGTCATGATGAAACGATGGATGATAGGAGCCATCATCGTTCTTGTCGTATTCCTAGGAATCGTAGGAATCATGGATCGGAATCAAAAAGAAGAAAAGAAAGAAGAACCATCTAACCAAGAACAGGAATGGAAAGGGTTAGATTACTATACGATGATCAATTACATGAGTCTCGATAGCCTACCAGAAGAATACTTCGCATACTTCTTCCAAAATGACCAATTACTAAGAGAAAATCTAGAAAATCGTTTCAAATTGTATCTAGCAATCCGCCAAGCAATTTCGAACCATCCAGAAGAGTATGAAGATACAACTAAAACATTAACGATTTCAGAAGAAGAAGTCAATCGTGCCGCTCATACGTTATTTGGTGACTATGAAGAAGTAAGACAAGAATCAATTTCTGGAAACTCTTGTAGTTATTCGAACTTTAAATACGATGAAAAGAAGAAACAATACATACAAGAGCCAGATGATTGTGAAAATGCTTCTGAAAAAAACGTTTTCACAATCCTAAAAGATCAACAGATTGGGGAAGAAAAAGTAGAACTTACCGTAGGAGTTGCTTACGTAGGAGTAAATTATAATCCAGAAACCGATGTGTTAACGTACAACTACTACACAGATAAAGACATGACCAATCTCATCTTTACATCGACAGAGTACACAATGGATGACATCATTGACAAGGTCGATTCATTCAAATTTACTTTTGTCAAAGAAGAGGATCACTTAATTTTTGAAAAAGTAGAAAAAGTCATAACCCAATAAAAGGCAGGAAAACCTGTCTTTTTGTATGAAAGAGAATCGATTTGACATACTAAAAAGGGTGGAAGAAATGAAAATATTAATCACAGGAGCAGCGAGTGGAATCGGATATGACTTGGGATGTGCCTTGATCAAAAAAGGCCATTACGTCTACTTTACGACACACAAACGAGAAGAGTTAGAACCGTTAAAACAAAAATTACAAAGTCAAAAAGTGAGTCAAAAGAACTATCAATGCCTTTCTTTCGATATTACGTCTCGAAAAGAACGAAAAGAAATTGGGACTGATTCTTTGGATTGTCTAATTTGTAATGGTGCCCTCGGATTGGGAGGAACTTTATTCGATTTAGAAGAAAAACAAATCAAACAAGTATTTGAAGTGAATGTATTTTCCAATTTAGAATTGATAAAGGAGTACCTGACCGCTTGTTTTACAAGAAAAAAACAGGGTAGAGTAATCGTGATGACATCGATGGCAGGCGTGATGCCTGTACCTTTGATGGATGCGTATTGTGCCTCCAAAGCCGCTCTCATTTCCTTTCTTACCAATTTGGCAAGAGAAAGTCTATTCTGTCACTGGCCGTATGTGATCAAAATCGTGGAACCAGGTATCTATCAAACTGGTTTTAATGAATTTATGTTATCGACAGTTCCACAAAACTCTTCTTTTTCTACGACAAAACTACAAAAAAGAGAACAGATTCTTTTTCGCTGGATTTCTAAAAAAAACAATCGAAGTATCGTCAAAAAAATTATCCAAGCCGTTCATTCTTCTTCTCCTCGTCTCATTTACCGTGCCCCACTTTCCGAACGAATTCTTCTAAAACTTTATCTCCTCTTTTTTGGTTAATAGAAAAAGTTGATAAAAGAAAAAAGTTGAGGTATAATAAAACCATTTTATGGAGGAATTTATGGATTTTGTGATGATTTTATTATATGTATTATGTGCCCTTGTTCTTTTTTTCATCTTAAATTATTTCGATAAAAATGAAAAAGAAAGTAATCTCATTCACGCGTTCATTCCAGTGGTTTACATCATTCTTCTCGCAGGTCTTTTTCCTACTTTCGGAATGGAACGAATGAATGAAAATCTATTTCTTATCTTATTACTAGAATTATGTATTCGCTTGTATTACGTAAAATATATCCTACGACAAGAGGACTTGATGAATGCGTCTTTCTACATTCAAATTTATGGTATTTCTCTTGTTTGTTGTTACCTAGTCAATCGTTGTTTTATCACGCAAGTTACCTCTGTCTTTCCGAATGCCGAAGAAATGAAAGTTGGTATTTGGTTCGCAATTTTATTATTTTTTGCCTTTATTCTAAAGACACATGTCCATATTCAATATAAGGAACAAGTCTCTACCTTTTCAGGAAAAAAGAAAGAGTACTTGTTAGTCCAATATGTTCGACTAAAGATTGTTTTTGGAAAATGGATAAAAGTCAAAGATCCAGATAGCATTCCTATGATTTATGCAATCATGATTTATGAAAATTCTCATCGACCAAAATTTTTCCGAAAAATAGATAAAATCAAGTATCGCTTTACTGGAAAAGAAAGAAAAATGGGAATTATGCAAATAAAGAGTAAAGTCGAAATCGATGATATTACTAGTATCAAATTGGCCATTAAAAAATTAGAAAAGATTATGGAAAACTCTTCCAAGAAAAAGAAAAAAGTAGACTGGGAAGTAGTTCTAAAGGAATACGACGAAAAACTTTCTGTTTCCCAAATAGTAGAAATTTATCAACAAATTATGGAATTTAATGAAAAAGAAGGAAAGAATGAATAGAAAAAATCAAAAAAGAAGAACCATCTAAAAAGATTCTTTTCTTCCTTTTTTATTGACAAATTTTTTAACTTTTGTTTTCACTTTTTTCCCACTGTGGTATACTAATAATATCATAGGAGGAAATCGATATGAATTTAAAAGAATTGAAAAACACGAAAGTCGGAGTATCTTTAAAACTAATGAATCGTCAACTAGTAACGGCCATCGTTTTAACCGTAATTGCACTTCTTTTCTTTGGTTGGTCTTATGCCATTCATGAAGAAGACTTAGGAGAACCAGCGAATTTTGCGGATATGGTAGCGAATGGAGATGTAGAAGACGACCAATATGTCAGTGTGAACATTACGCGGGAACCACGATTGTTTGGTGAAACAAACAGCGATGAGAAGGAAGCAAAATACTATTTCTTATGGAATGGGTCCTATCTATATATTGGATATTTAGATTACGATACCTATCAAGATATCATAGAAGATGGATTCAAGAATGGAAATTACACCATTTACGGAAAAACCAAAGTTCTATCAAAAGAAATGATTCAGTTAGCAATTGAAGCTTACAATAGGGATTATGGAGAAGAATTCTTGACTTCTACAAACTATGCCAACTACATTGGATATCTTTATATTGATGCAGCAACTCCGTTACATGATACCCAATATCAAAATCTTGGAGGAGTCATTTTCGCAATTCTCGCGCTCGGATGTTATGTACTCTATTTTATCAACCGCAATCGTATGAATCGTTTTGTTCAATCTATCTCTAAAACAGAATGGAATCGAATTTTAGATGAAATGGAACAAGATTCTGTAAAGTATGATAAAAAATTACACCTATATTTAACGGAAAACTATGTAATCGATGTTTCTGTTCCTTTACAAATCATAAAATATAAAGAGATCGTTTGGATGTATCAACATGAAATCAAACAATATGGAATGACGACACTTAGAAATATAATTTTAGTAACAAAGGATAAAAAGAAACACACGATGGGAAGCGCAGATGGATTCAAGAAGCAACCGAAAAAAGAATTGACAGAAATTATGGAATGGATTACTTCAAAAAATCCAGAAATATTGGTAGGGTTTACCAAAGAAAACAAAGAACAAGCCAAAGATTTATATGGAATAGAATAGAGGTGAAAACCTCTTTTCCCATGAAAGACAATAGAAAATAAAAACAACCTAGAAAAGAGTCAGGAGGAAAAAGATATGGAAGATAAAAAGAAAATTAATAAGTTAAAACGTGGAAACAAGATAAGAGAAGCCAAAATCGAAGAAGTCAATGGAACAGGGAAGAGTAATTTTTTTGAAAAACACAAACGAACCATTCTTAGTATTGTGTTGATTGCTCTCATTTTGGGTGCTCTCTTAATTCTTGGATATAAGATTGCCCAAGAAGAACCATCAGAAACGAGGAGTTTTAAAGAGGAGTATGAATCCCTCAATGGAAAAGAATCTAGTACGGGTGCAACGTATCTAGAACTATCGATTGATGATGAAATCATTCAATATGCCGATTATGAGAAAATTTTTTCTCTTTTAGATCATGGAACCGGTGTCGTTTACTTTGGATTCCCTGAATGTCCTTGGTGCCGTACCTTAGTGCCTGTTCTATTAGAGGCTGCCGATGAAGTAGGACTAGATACCATTTACTACCTAAATAATAAAGAAGATCGAGACGAAAAGAAGTTGGATGACAAAGGGGACATCATCACGACCAAAGAGGGGAGTAAAGAATATAAAGAATTATTAGAAAAGTTAGCCCCATACTTAGGATCTTATGAAGGATTAGAAGAAGATTCCATCAAAAGACTCTATTTTCCAACGGTGCTTTTCATCAAAGAAGGAGAAATTCAATCTGTCCATATTGGAACCATTGAAACACAAACGAGTGGATATCATCTTCTTACAGAAGAACAGAAGGAAGAATTGAAAAACCAATTAATGGAAGAAATGAACCGAACGATGACTTGTGATGAATATTGTTAAAAAAGACCTAAGGTCTTTTTTTATGCCATCATTTACAAAGACAGACAATTTTGGTAAAATGTAAGAATAGTGAGTGTGGTATTATGAAAGAATTCCTGAAGACAGATAAATTATTTAACTCTTCCAGTTTATTTACAGCGGGAATCGCTCTTATCGTGATTGGAATTCTGATGATAGTAGGAAGAAATCAATTATATTTTGATGTTGCGAATCTTTTTATTTCTGCAATTCTTATCTTAGGAGTACTTCAATTCGTTCGTTATTTTTTTCTAAAACAAAAACCCAATGAAAAAAAGATTACCTTTACGCATAGTTTCGCTTATTTATTATTTTGTTTGGTTCTTTCTTCTTTTCGGAAAATCCCGTTATCGATTTTACCCATTCTTTTTGCGGTCTATATGATTTTAAATGGGGGAATCAAATTTATTAATTACTTTATTTTGCGTTCTTCTCGGGCTAATGGACGTTTGTTCCAATTATTTTTAGCCTTTGTTTACTTTGCTATCGGATTTCCGCTTTTATTTTCTCCATTAAAAAATATCAATACGATGCTCATTTTATTAGGAAGTTATATGATTTTGTTAGGAGTAACCTACCTCATGGATGCGTTAACTGTACTAATTCCGAAACGAATCAAAAAACGAATTCGAAGAAGGTTTCGAGTCACTTTACCAGCTCTATTGGAAGCTATTTTACCATACCAAGTCTTAAGAGAAATAAATTATTATTGGGATAAAGAAACCTTTGATCAACCTCTAATCTATGAAGATAAAAAAGTAGAAGAAGTTCCGAATCTAGAAGTTTTTGTTCATGTAGCGCCCCATGGTTACAATCGCTTTGGTCATGTGGATGTATGTATCAATGGAAAAGTCATTTCGTATGGAGCCTATGATTTTTCTACCTCTAAGTTTTTTAACATGATTGGAGAGGGAATGATCTTTGAAGTAGAAAAGGAAAAATATGTCCATTATTGTTCTACTTACAGTGATAAAACATTATTCTGCTTTGGAATTCATTTAACGGACAAACAAAAAGAAAGAGTAGAAAATCAAATCAAGAAAATCATGAGTCACGTAGAACCTTTCGAAACGCCTTATGAAAAAGATAGAAAAGAAAAGAAAAAGAAAAGAAAAAAGAAATACGAGGATTATCCAAGCAAATTAGTCTCTCTAGCGGATGCAAAATTCTATAAAGTAACATCTGGTCCATTCAAAACATTCTTTGTATTAAGTGTAAATTGCTGTATGTTAGCGGATAATATTATTGGAAAAAGTGGAATTGATTTATTAAAGATGACAGGAATCATCACACCTGGAACGTATTATGAATATTTAAACCAAGAATTCTGTAAAAAGAATGGTATTGTAATTTCAAAAACAATTTATAATAATGAATCCGTAAAAAAGAGAAACTCTTTTTCTTCAGGTTCTATCATTCATCGAGGGAAGATATAATCTTCTCTTTTTTTTGGGAAAGAGGTTTACTTCTTGTTTTTGTTTTGTTATAATCTTAATTGAATTTGCCGATTTAGTTTAGTGGTAAAACAGGCCCTTGGTAAGGGTCAGAGGCCAGTTCAATTCTGGCATTCGGCACCAGTAAGCAATCTGTCCGAACTTTTAAAGTTTAGACTTAAATATATAAGTATCAATTTCTAAAGAAGTTGGTACTTTTTTAGTGTTTAAGGAAGAAAGGACAGGTTTAAATGGTAAATATTACAAAGGAAAAATTAGAAATTGATAGTGAATTAAAGAAAAGAATAGAATTTATATGTAGTTTTTGTAATACTACTCCAACTATTATTAATGGTAATATTAGAAAAATTAATAAGACAAATTTAAACTACATTGAACCCCATAGAATAATTATTAAAGGTATTACATTTCTTGTATTTAATTATTCCAATGAAATATTTATAGAAAATTTATCTAAAAGCATTAAATTGTCAGATTTAGAGACCTATATAAAACAAATAAACTAAATATATATAAATGTACTAACTTCTTCTAAAATTGCCTTTAAATAGGTAAAAACTGGGAATTATGTCTTGACTTTACATTAAAAGAATCTATAATAGGAAAGCAATAAAGGAAGTTTTATGTTTTTGTGGGGTTAATATAAAACAAATAATTTATCATACTGGAATTTTAGAGGTGCAAAGACATAAAACCTAGTGTCTTTGTTGCCTCTTTTTTAATGAAGAATAAGAAAGGATTAATGTTTATGAATGAAGAAAAGAAAATTGCTGGAATATACATAAGGGTTAGTACAGAAGATCAGGCTCGTGAAGGTTTTAGTTTACCAGAACAAGAAAAAAGACTTCGTGCTATGTGTGAGTATAAAGGTTATGAAATTTATAAGATTTATAAAGATGCAGGAATAAGTGCAAAAACTGGAAATAAAAGACCAGCATTTGAAGAATTAAAAGAAGACATTAAAAGTAAAAAATGTAATACTATTGTAGTTTTAAAACTAGATAGACTTACAAGGAGTGTTTATGACTGGGAAAATATAATGAAATTTTTAGATGAAAATAATGCTTACCTAGATTGTGCAAATGATGATATAAATACAACTAATGCAAATGGCAGAATGGTTGCAAGATTACTAACAACAGTTTCACAAAATGAAATTGAAAGAACAAGCGAAAGGACAAAAATAGGTTTAGCAGGTGCAATAAAAGTTGGAAATATTCCAAATAAAGCCCCATTTGGTTATAAACACGTAAATAAAAAACTTGTTGTAGATCCTCTTACAAAAGATGAGGTAATAAGAATATTTAATTTATATTATGAGGGCAATTCTTATCAAACTATTGCTAATATTTATAATGAAGAAAAAGTATTTGGAAAAACAAATTGGTGTGATAGTACAATTTTAAGAATACTCGAAAATGAAATTTATAAAGGCGATTATGTGCATGGAAAAAAGACAAATCATCCAACTTATTATGAAAATGTTGTAGAGCCACTAGTATCAAAAGAATTATGGGAAGAATGCCAAGTGCAAAAGAGAAAAAACTCTAGAAATTATAAACGAGATAAAGAATATTTATTTTTACAAAAGTTAAGATGTCCTAAATGTTCTAGAATATTAGGTGGTAATGCTACAAGAAAGAAAAATGGGAAAGTTTATTATTACTATCAATGCAATAGTTGTAAAATAACAATTAAGGAACCTAAAATAGAAGAAACAATTAAAACAATGCTTGCTGATATTTTAGAATATGATAATGTTGTAAATGAGTTCTTTTTACCGGTATTAAAATCAAAGTTAGAAAACCCTAAAGAAGAATTAGGTAAAGAAATAAAAAAATTAAATACTAAAAAAGAGAGAATTAAAAAAGCATATATAGATTCATTATTTACAGAAGAAGAATTTAAAGAAGAAACGAAAATAATTGAAGAACAACTGGAACTTATCAATTCAAAACTATTAGAAAACGAGCAAGCTGAACAATTAAGCTTTACTATCGATGATATTTTACTTAAACGAGATATGGATTTTATCAATAAAGTTAAGCTACCAATATCTTATTATGCATTTAATGATAATTGGGATTTATTAGATAGAGAAACAAAAGCAGATATTATTATGAGGTATGTAGATGATATTGAACTTGAAATGACAAATAATAAATATGAAGTAAAACAAGTTAATTTTAGAAGTACCTTTTATAGTGATTTTGAAGAATTATATAAGCAAGGTTATATAGATAAGAAACGACCACTTACTTATAACTTTAATGAAATATGTGTAGATACAATTGTTAGATATAGTGAGTATTTACCTATAAAAGATGTTATGCAACATTTATATAGATTAAATGAATGTTATGAAGTTAATTTTTATAAAGGAACATATTATAAAGAAACAGAAAAATTAGATATGTTGCCACTTCAAAAAGGAGAAGTACCTATTAGAATATTCCCATTACAAGACAATAATAATGGAAATGAAAATTGGGTATCAATGGGAATGCTTGCTACAAAGAATAATCCTAATGATATTAAAGTAAACATTAGAGATATATTTGAAACAATACCAGATAATGTAACTGAAGAAGATTTTATAAATAGTGATGATAAAGTTAGTCAAGAACAACGATAGTTGCTTGTCTTGATTCTTGACTAACAAAAGTTAAAATTATAATGGAAAAATATCAAAACAAAAATTTATTTTTTGCTTTTGATGTTATCTATAAAAAAAGATTTTTTGTTAACTTTTTTGAGGAAAAAGTTATAACAAACGACCACGTTTCTGTTTGCTTTAGCAAATTAAAGTGGGAAAAGTTTGTTAAACAAAATTATGAAAACTTTTACTTGCGAAGTTTGTAAAAGTTATGAATAATTTTCAAAGATAAAATAAAAAGCAGTGCTTATTATTTTATCAGAAGTCTTATGTAGTTTTATTTCATTACGAATTTTTGAAATATTACGAAATAAGACAGGTGGATTCTAAGGTTGCCTAAACCTTAGCCCCCATATTTTGATATAAACAACGTGAAATGTCAAAATATATAGGGGGTTAGAAATTTTGACAGAGCAAAATTAACCTACTATAAATAGTAGGACTCTTGTCTATAAGGGGGTTAAGAATTTATGGGAGAATTATCTTATTCATTACATTTAAGTAATGATAAAAATAAAACAAAACGAGCAAGACAATTTGCTAGAAGCAATGGCAATAATGCTACTGCTTTTAACAATAATGCAATACAAAATCATCAGCAATTATCAAAAGTTGATAAGCATAATTTACGAAAATATGATAATGAAAAAGAATTAATTTGTACGATCAAAGGTACTTCTTCTATTGTAGAAGATACCAAAAATTTATATTTAGAATTATTTGAGAATGCAAGAATTAAATACAATGAAAAGCAAACGAGAAACGATAGAAAAATAGAAAATTATTTTAATCATATCTCTAACGATAATAAAAGAGATCTTGCTTGTGAAATAATTATTGAACTTGGAGATATGGATTTCTGGTCTGAACAAGATGATAAATTTAGGCATAAAATGATTCAAGTTTATAAAGAGCAAATATTAGATTTAGAAAATGTTGTTCCTAATTTTAAAATAGCGAATGCGACCATTCATTTTGACGAATCTTCTCCCCATCTACATATTGTTGGAGTACCTTTTAAAGATGGCTCTAAAAATGGTATGGAGCGTCAAGTTGGAAAAAGTGATGTCTTTACAACAGATAGTTTAAGAAATATTCAAGATAAAATGCGAGAGTATTGTATCAATTCATTCAATCGAATTTATCATTTAAACTATACTCTTAAAGCAAAAGAAGAAGGTCGTAATCAAGATATAAATGTTAAAAATATGACTAATTATAGACAACTAAAGAAGGAACAAGAAAAAAATAAAAAAAGACTTAATGAATTAAATGATAAAGCAAATAATTTACAAAATAAGTCTAACCAAATTACTGAAATTATAGATAATTTAAAACCTAGTAAATTAAATAAAAATAATTTCACTATTTCAAATAAGGAAGTAGAAGAAATTAAAGATTATATTAAACAAACAACTGATACAACTTCTAATTTAAAATCTACTAACGACTTAACTACTATACTTGAAAAATATGAAGAAGATTTAAAAAATCATTCTAATGAAGTTAAAAATTTACAAAAGAAAGTTAAAATTAGAGATGAGAAAATAGAAAATTTACAATATAATTTAGATAATGCAAACGATGAAATTGATGAGCTAGAAGATAAAGTATCTAAACTTGAAGAAGCATTAAATTATTTCAAAGAGTTATGGCAAAAATTTATAGAGTTCTTACAAGATAAATTTTTTTCTACCAACAAGTATGATAATTTCATAAATGATTTATATGATGAAGATATACTAGATGACAATGACATTGAGATTATTCAAAATCATAAAAATAGAGATAAAAGTGATGATTTTGAACGATAATTGATAAAAATTTAAAAAAGTATGATAAAATAATAAGTAATTACAAGGGAGGTTTACTTTATGAATATAAAAGAGGAATTAATAAAATTAAGAGAAAAAATAAAAGGATCATTTACGAATGAATCTGTTAAAGAATTAGGAACTATGGCAAAAAAAGAAGATCCACTAGGTTATGGGGCATTGGGCACTGCTATAGGCCGTTTAATAGAAAGTAAAAATGAGATAGAAGATGAAAATAAATCTTTAAGGGAACAATTAGAAAAAATGTCTGAAAAAGACAGAATGAAACATTGGGCATCCAACTTTAGACATTTTAATGAGCAAACAGCATCACCACATGCTAAAACTATTTCAGATCACTTTAAAAATTCTAAAATGGTAATATTAGATGATAAGGTGGATGAATTTATTGATTGGTATACTGAAAATATGGTTAAAGGTCATTATACTAATATTGGTGAATATCATTTTCCAATAGAAATGAGAAATTTTATTGAAAAGATGGCAGTTTGGTATGAATTAAGGTATCCAGATTATGAAATAAATAGAATAATGCCTGGCTCATCACAAGAACAAATTGATATAAATGAAGTTATGTTTGCAAATAATCAATATACAAATGATATATTAGATGAAGATACAGAGATTAAAGATTTAGACTGGGATGAATTTTACAATACTAAAGCATTTATTAATTCACTTCCATGGAGTGAAAGATATGTATTTTCAAAACCTAAATATCAAGATATTGTTTATTGGAATCGTGGATATGGTAGTGCACATTTACACTTGACTCGCAATGGATTTGTTGAAATGTCTGAATGTATGGATTGTGTAATACCTGGAATATCTAATGAAGATTTAGAAGGCAAAAATATAAAAGAAATAGTTAATATGTTAAAAGAAAGAGGCGTAAAATTTCCAGAAAATAATGAATTTGAAAAAGCAATTAAAGATTATGATAATTGGGTTTATCAAAAAGAAGAAATGTTGAATTGTGTAATGTATAGAATTATTGAACGTGGTGGAAATAGAATTGGACCTCGTAGGGCTTTCTTATTTGCAAAAGAATTTGGTAGAAATATTGATATACCAATGGCATATGGTGTTGATAGATCTGATCCGGGGCTTAGATTATTTATGAATGAATATATTAAGGCAGGTGGATCTAAAAATTTGGTTTGCTATATTGGATATGGTTCAAGAGCAAATAAATATGAAAAACTTCCAACAATAACAATGCAAGAATTAATAATGACACAAAATAATAATGCTGCTACTTTTTATACGCCAGAAGAAGACGAACTTCATCAAAGATTAGTTAATGTTTTATCTAATCGAATAAATCAAGATGATTTATCAGAAGAACAAGAAAAAGTAAAAAAAGAGGAAGTAAGACAATTAAGATTACAAAGAAAATTAGAAAAAAGTAAACAAACTAGTAAATAAGTATTTGATTATTTAACAGATTAGTTTATAATTATATTAAGAAATTGATACAAATATTGTATTGATTACCTACTTTAGCGAAAAAAGTTTGAAATAACTTTCTTACTCGCACCATAGGGAAATATGTTCGAACTATTCGGACTTTTGATATAGAAATCAATCGAAAGATTGTTTTTTTTCTGGTTTAAGAAAGAAATCAAAGTCGGAAAGTCTGGTGTCTATGTTAAAGGTAATCAAAAAAAAGAAGTTGATATGAATCTTTAAAAAAGAGAATTGGAATTATTCGTGATTTTTGTAATACTACTCAATATTTATAAATGGTAGTATTGGCAAAATTGATGAGAGATTAAAAAAAATCCTGAAAAGATTAAATTACTAACTGAAAATAATGAAGCACTTACTTTAAGAGTTAAAACACTTACTAAAAATGTAAAAATAAAAGATAAAGAAATATATGAATTAAAAGAAAAAAACTATTCCTTAAAATCTAGTCTTAAACATTTGATAAATAAATTTACTAATCTTATTAAATTTATTAAAAATAAGATATCCTCTAAAAAAGAAACAAAAGAAAAATATATGAAGTTTTCAAGGAATCTATATATACGCGGTATAATTAAAACTGAAACTTTTGATGATGTGAAAGATACTTACCAATTAGTAAAGATTACGACAATAAAGATAATATCGATTTAGAGATTTAGCTAAAATCTAAATTTTAATGGCATAATAAAAGCAGATTGTTTTTAAGCAATCTGCAACATAATAAATTTAAATGCTTATTCGTATGATGCATTTATATAATAAACTTCATACTTGTCAAATGATACATTGTCATAGTTACTATCTTGTGGATAGCTTACGTTGATGTAAGTTTCATTTCCATCATCTGCAGATTGATCAGTAAATCCGGATTCTGCTCCAACAATATTACCATCTTGGTAGTATATTACAACAACTCTTGCATCAGTTATCTTTTTACCACTTGTATTTTTTACTGTAACAGCTATTTGTTTTCCTGTATTATTAGATGTTAATTCAATTCCTTTATGAGCAAATGAACTAGATATATTAGCTAATTCTGTTTGAAATGTTACGTTTGGATAATCAGAATAATTTTCATCGTATCCCCAGAAATAAGTTAATATAGAAGTTTCTCCTGGTATTACTATAAAAGAAGAATCGGCCTCTTTACTTAATGCAAAATTACCATCCTTATCTTTGAAATTAGCTTTAATTTCAGATAAACATACAGAACCTTCATTGTTATTAGTAACTTTTACTACAAGATCACCTGATTTAGTTAAACCCATTTTTTCAATGGAAACTTTGTCGACAGAAACTTTGACTTCTTTAGAACCAGAACCCGAATCGTTTGTAATCCCTGTACCAGATGTAGAATTATTGTCATCTACTGAAAAACATAGTATTAATCCTAAAGTTGCTAAAACTACTCCAGCTATTGCCATTCCTTTACTTTTCTTTTTAACTATTGAAATAATTCCTAATACTAAAGCTAAAATGCATAGTATTAAACTTAAATCTTTAAAAATAGTTAAAGAAATCAACATTCCGATAATACCTAATATTAATGATGCTATACCCATAATTACACTCCTTTCAATGAAGATAATATCATATATCTTAAACATTTGTAAATACTAAAACAGGACTTTTTAGTTCCCGGACATAAAATTCCTTTTATTAGACAATACTATCGAAGGTGATAGTATGACTACATTTAAAAGAAATTTCAATTTTGATAATAATATAATGACAAAAATATCTAATAATATTAAAAAATATAGACGATTGGCAGGCATAACTCAAGAACAATTGGCAGTAGATGTTGGAAAATCTTATGACTTTATAAGAAGGTTAGAATATAAAAAAGGTCAAATAGGATGTTCTATCGATACACTATATAAAATATCAGTAGTTTTAGGAGTAACTATGGAAAAATTTTTTGAATAAAAAAATGATATATCTAATATGATAATTTAAATTGTAAAAAATTATGGTAGTATATATTTATAGTGGTAAATTTTAATATCAAAACCTTTGAAGATGAGGGGAGAACAAACATGAAAACATACATTGTACTAGATGAATCGGGAGCAATGCATCTAAAAAACGAACGTTATTTTGTTATCGCTGGATTTATGACACGAGAGCTCCATAAGGTTACTTCTGCACACAAAAGAATTGAAGAAATTGTAAAAGTAAGAAAAAATATTCCCATTCATCAAAAAATCGAGTTAAAATCTTCAAAAATTAATGATAGTCAACAAGCGTTATTCTTAAATGAAATATATGATCTATCGGGAGTCGTTCCAATCGCAATCGTGATTGATAAAGATAATTTATCTAAATTTGGGGCTTCAGAAAATGTCGCTTATAATTTTTTTGTTAAAAATCTACTTAAATATTTATTTAAATGTAACATACCAATATTACAAACAAACAATATAGAATTAAGAGTAGATAATAGAAATACATCCGTAAAATCTTTAAAAGATCTAGAAACTTTTTTACAATGGGAATTTGAACTTATGGACTTAGAAGTAAAAGTAAAATATTTAGATTCAAAAGATAATAGAGATGTCCAAATGGCAGATTATATTGCTAATATGGTATGGAAAAAATACAATTGTCCGAAAGAAGACCTGTCTAGAAGAGTTTCACAATATTATAGGACTTATATTTCAAAATTTCCCTTTAAATTGTTTGGAAGTAATCCAACATTAAAGCAACTTGAACAAGAAAGTAACAAAAATGACGAAAAACTAGTTGTAAATTCGTAAAAATGTAGTATAATACCATTAGAAGACCTTTGAGGTGTATCGAACCAAGCATTTTATATGCGAATGTTCTAATCGTATGTTAAGTACGGGATCCC
>CANQHQ010000009.1 GCA_947623825.1 uncultured Bacilli bacterium | reverse complement strand
TTTTATAGATATAAAAGTATTCAAAAAAGGTGTAAATGTAGATTAAGTAATTTTAATAAGTGCAATACAAATTACAATTTGTACGATAAATTTTTATAAAAATGTCAATTTGCTATTCAATAAATATTAAAAATGTGTTATATTATTATTAGCAACGGAAGATTATATAAATTCTTTCGTTATTGGAAGAAAAGTTGTAGATAACTACGACACTCGCTCCAAAAGATAAAATCGTCGCACTAACATGCGACGTTTATTTTTTTATGAGATTTACAAAAAGAAAAAGAAAATGTTAGGAATTATTAGCATTGCCTTTTTCTATAGTGGCTTGTGGTTACCAAGAGCCTCCTCCACCACCTCCAGAGCCTCCTCCGGAGGAACCCCCACCTGATGATCCACTACTTGATGATCCACCACTTGATGAATTGCTAAATGGGCTTGATGAAAAAGTACTTTGTGCCAAAGTCATAGTGGAATTCATAAACGTCCCAAAAGTTAAAACATCAAAACTATTAGGACTATCATACCAAGATGGAGATTGTAATGATATGGATTCAAATTTACTAATCCATTTATCAGATACTTCCAATACATAAGTATATGGTAAAATATCATAAAAATAATTCGGATTTTGCATAACTAACGTCTCTAACTTATCCTTTTCAGCAGTTTCCAAAAAATTTTTAAATCCTCTTAACTTTCCTAACATTTCGTTACCATACTTTGTTCTTTTTGGAAGATATATGAAACATAGAAACATACCTGCAATACACACTATTCCAATAAAATAGCCAATAAGATAGGATATATCTTGGGTTAAAGTTGGCAATACTATAGATAACCACGGAATTCCGCCAAATCCTAATCCCCAAATTATACCAAATATCTTTTCAAAAACATGTCCTTTTCCAAATAACAAACTAAATAAAACTGAAAGGCCAATGCCTGGAAAAAGTAGAGCAAAAATCAACATTTCCGGTTGTCCATAAGTAAATATTGGCGGTATTGTAATTGAGCAATATGTAGCAATAATCATTAAAACAATTAAAACTTTTTTATTCGAAGTGGTTTTTTCAAATACTCGATCTATATTTTGTTTATTGTTTATATTATGTAGTATTCTATTATTTGTTACATAAAAGTTATTATATAACATTTTATCTGTAACTTCGGTTCTATCATATTCAAATAAGCCTTGCATAAACCATTGCTCATACATATTTGTTCCATCATAATTTTTTAATTTCTTTATTATAAACTTATTCTTTTTATTAGATTTATTAATTAAAGATTTTAAACCATATTTTTCATATTCAATTGGAATATCAATGTTTTTATAAATATCTAACATATTTTCATAATATTTAATTTTTTTTGAATCTTTGTTAGTCTGTCTTTCTTCTTTTATTTTATTTTGTAATTCAATTATTTTTTGATTAGCAATATTTATCGAATCCTCACTTAAACTCACTTTTTTAGAATTTAAATCAATTTGTCTGTCAGTAATTTCTATATAACCTTTATTAGCTAAGTATATTAGTAATGATGTTATATCCTTATTTTCAGCTTTACCTTTATATAAAAAACCAACGTCTAAACTATTAAGTCCTTCTGGTGGATAGAACTCCACTGTTTCTACAACTTGCTCATCACGACCAAATTTATACCATACAAATATAGTAATTCCTAGAAAAATTATAGGCAATGTGAAAAGAAGATAATCCATTACATTAATAGATAGTCCAGCTCCCACAAAATATCCTTCATCAAGTTCACATCTGATCGTTAATGCTTCCCCAACTCCAAGAATACCGTTATAGTTTCCTATTATTTTGTTTCCACTAACATTATATATAACTTTGCTATTATTAGTAGAACTTACTTTACCTGATGAAAATCCCAATTTACTTGAATCAAAATCTTTTGGCATTGTTATTGTAAAAGTAACATTACCAATAACTGTATCCCATTCATCCCCAATAATATTGTAATATAACTCATCATAATCTTTGATAGGATCTTTTCCTAAATTATAGGTGTATTTTATTACATAAGTTTGTTCACCTGTTAAAGTACGACTGGCTGAACCTATTTGAATTTTATAGTTTCCATTTTCTTTGGATGTAGTATATTCATTATCAACACTTAAATTAGTTACTTGAGTTCTATTTTTTGAGGTTGTACCATCTAATCTTGTAATTGTGTTTTTTAGTGGAATAGTTCTAAATATTCCATGCTTTGCAACATTAAAATATGCAGTAATTGCTTCTGTAATATCTAATGTATTATTCTCATTAACAATAATATTAATATCATATTTATCTATTACATAATCATAAGATCTATATTGATTTTTCTTACTAGGAGTAGTAGATAAAATATTCGATTCAGTTGATGAACTGCTTGTAGCATTAATTGCTAAACGATAATAATATATCTCACTTATGCTATGTCCATTTAAAATACTCAAATTGGACATTTGATTAAAATTATTTGTTCCTGCTATTGCAGTACCCGAATCATATGCTTGCGCAATTAAGTTATAATTCGAGTCGTAATAATATACAGTTGATGTATAATCAATATTTTTACCAGAACTATTAGCAACTATTCCTGTTAAACCAAAGCTTAAAGTAGAATTAGAAGAATAATCTTTAAATGTAATATTAGAAAACGATAAATTACCAATAGTTAAACTTTTGGTAGTATCATTAATATCTATATAAGAAGTTTGTTGCGATAAAGCAGCGGCAGGTGTTGGATATATTATTGTAAGAGGTAATACAACTAATATAAACAAGGATAATCCCTTAATTATTCTTTTCATTGTTTACCTCCACTATAATTCAACTTTTACATTTTCTCTTTCTGTTTCACTTGCTTCAAACATATTTTTTGACTTATAGCCAAATATTTTTGCTATTATATTACTTGGAAACATTTCTACTTTATTATTATAAATTCTTACTGTACCATTATAATATTTTCTTGAATTTGCAATGTCATCCTCAACCTTTGTAAGTTGATTGCTTAAATCTTTAAAATTTTCACTTGCTTTTAAATCAGGATAAGACTCTGCCAAAGCCATAATTTTGTTAATGCCTTTTGATAATTGTTCATTTGTTTTCATCTTTTCATCATCTGACATTTTGTCATAAGCACTGTTTCTCAATTCTATAACTTCTTTTAAAGTATTTTTTTCGTGCTTTGCATATCCTTTCACCGTTTCAACAATATTTGGAATTAAATCCCATCTTTTTTTCAAATAAACGTCCATTGTTGCAAATGCTTCTTTGACTTTATTATTTAATTGAACAAAACTGTTATATGTAATAAATAATGCAATTAAAATAATAACAACTATTGCTATAATTATGTATAGCCACATATCAATCACCTCTCAAGTATAATTATAACAAATTTCTGTTTATTTTGATATACAGTCTAATTAATTTTCTTAAAACTATTGTAATATCCTTTATATCTGATATATTTAATTTAGTTGATTTAGTCAATTTTGGGAGTATCATTTTTCGAATATAAATAAAATTATTGTTCCAAAAGTAAAAATTGTTGCATTCATAATGTGACATTTGTTTTTTTCATATGTAAGTAACGGATTGGCACTCCCACTACACTATTACAATCATTTTTCAAACGCTAACCTTCATTGTGACAAAACGTTAAATATCTTTAATTATAAAACAATTGATATCAGCTATCAGAACGCTTTAAAAGAAAATCTCGAAGGTTCTTCAGCAATTATTAATAGTGTATAAATCTTATGGTAAAAATTTCCATAAAACAAGTAAAGAAAAAGAGTCTGCATCCATACAAAATTTATAGGCTTGATAAAAATCTGCGAAAAAGAAAAAGACAATACTAGAAAATTGACCTAGTATTGTCTTTCATTTTATTTTGAAAAACTCCTATATAGTACTGCAATCATAATGATTAGCAAACAAATTCTTCGTGGCTCTTAGTTTGAAACTAACATGAAATCATTTATTTGAATAGATTTTTAGTATTGTTGTTTCTCCATCTATATTTTTCATTTATTAAACTTTCTTAGTGAACTCAAGCCAAACAACCATGCGAATTATTTACTTCTGTATATATTATGAGTAGGATAGCATAAATGCTAAACAGAAAGGGGGATATAAGTTGCGTAAAAATAAAATAATCATTCTTATAGTCTTTCTTGTAACTATTCTTTTAATGGCCGTTGGTTATTCAATATTTGCGACAGACTTTACTATTAATGGGACTGCAGAAATCACTGGTGAGTGGGATGTCAGAATTACAAATATAATAGCCACTCAAGTACCAGATGGTTGTGATGCGGGAACACCTACTTTTACCGAAGATTCTATCAACTTTTCAGCTAAACTTAATAAACCCGGTGATGAGATTATTTATGAAGTAACCATAGAAAATTTAGGAACGATTGATGCAGAATTACAAACGATTATATTTACTGAAGAAATTGACGGTATTGAAGAAATTAATTATACTACTTCTGAACTTAAAAAGGACTTAAATGCAGGTGATTCAACTACTTTCAATATTATGGTAACCTATGTAAAAGATACCGAAAGTATTCCCGATGTTAAAACAAAAACCTTAACTGGAATCATTCAATATGTTCAAAAGGAAGACTCTTAAAAATAAAAAATTGTTTTTTCTTTTAACCATTTATACACTGAGTCATATCTTCTTATATACCAATCATTTTTATATTTATTTTCTTAACCCATTATTTTGGTTATGTTTTCTAATCGCTTTTTATCATCAAGATTTAAAATTGCTAAGAAAAAAAGAAATGAATATTACTTTAACTATCTCTATTATTTTTCTCATACTTTATTTAGCTAGTGGCTTTCTTTTTGATTTTTATAAAAGTTCTTATGATCATACATTCGTTTATACTTTTAAAAATTTGTGGAAAACTATTTTACCTATATGTGGTATTGAAACAGTACGTTATGAGCTTATTAAAAGTAATAAAAACCATTTTGGGATTATGACTTTCATAACCATTCTTATTATCGTAAGTGAGATGAATTTTAAAATCTTTTTTCTTCCTCATAATCTTATTTTTTTCCATTATCTTATTTCTATCATTGTACCAATGATTGCTCAAAACATTTTATTTACCTATCTATCTTTCCATTCACATTATAATATTCCTATCATTATTAGAATTTTTCATGAAGTACCTAAAATTCTTTTCCCAATGATTCCTTATAGTAATTGGTTTATGGAAGGTTCTTTCGCGATTATTAAAGTTTTGGTTATTTACTATTTATTTAGGCATTTTGTTTTTAGTAAAAAAAATATACATTCTTTCACAAATTCGGCAATGATACTTTATCCTTTCACTATTATTACTTCTACTCTATTCGTATTATTTATGCTTGGAGTATTTAATTATCAACCGATCGCTATTCTATCCAACAGCATGAATCCTACTTTTAGAAGAGGCGATGTCGTTATTTACAAAAAGAAAGAAGAAATTTTACCAGGAGACATTATTGTCTTTCAATATAAAAATCAATTGATCGTTCATCGAGTTGTAAGTATCAATGAATATTATATTACCAAAGGAGATGCGAATCATACTGTAGATTATATAAAAATAAAAAAAGAAGATATCAAAGGTGTTTATCAATTTCATATTCAATATTTAGGCTATCCTTCTATTTGGTTAAATGAATTTTTTACTAAGGAGAATTAAATTGCAAAAAGAGAGAAAAAATATAAAAATCTTAATTATTTTAAGTATTATGATTCTTTTGATAGGAATTCTTCTTTTAGAAATAATCTATTTTCATAAAAATATTCAAAAAAATGATCAATATCAATTAAAAAATCAAACGTATTATGAAGTTATTTTAAAACCGAATATTTATTTTCCTAACCATAAAATAGAAGCAAATCATTATTACATTGCAAATTCAATTAAAAGTATTGATATCTATTTTGATTACTATTTAAAAAACAAAAAGGAAGAAAACATTCATTATTCTTATGATCTTACGGCTACCCTAAAAAGCTATGCTGATAATGGTACGAAATTAATTTGGACTAAGGATTTCCATTTAAAAAGCAGAAATAATATAACGCAAGAAGAAATGAATATAAAAGAAAATTATAATTTAGATTATCCGTATTTTGTGAATTATGTTAAAACTTTTCAAGACTACTATAATGTAAAAACAGAAACTTATTTATATATTAAACTTAATATTAAAATGGGTGGCCAAGCTAATCCTTCTCTCTTATTAACCATTCCTATTAATGAAAATATTATAGAAATAGCGATGAAAGAAGATAATGCTTTCTTAAAAAATGATACACAAAATAATAATCTTAATAAGATAATCGTCTTTGATTTTATCGTTATAGTTATCGTTCTTGGAGTAAGTAAAATTTTATTCAAGAAAAATGATGAAGAGACTATTTTAAAAGAATATCATGATATGATTATAGTTGTTCAAAATAAACCTGATATCAATAGTAATCATACTATATATTTAACTAATTTAAAGGATTTAATGAATATCGCAGTCAATCATAATATCAACGTCTTTCATTGTCAAAATAACTACTACACGATTATCAGTAATACTTATTATGTTTATATTTTAAAGAGAACTGTATAAGGGCATAAAAATGAGTTTTTATGCCCTTTTTTATACGAAACTATTAAATAAATTTAAAGATGAATATCCGTTATCTAGATAATTTTTTTGTAATCAAAATCCCCAAGGATATTTTGATGTACTATCCACTTCCTAGGGAATTTCATTATATTACTATAAACAAAATGATTTTACTTTCTGATCAATTCTTTTTTTAATTCTTTCTCCATTTTTGGCACCAGTTCCTAATATGGATATTTCAACACCAGTCTCATTTTCAAGCCAACTAAAGTACTCTCTTAGATATCTATTAAAATAAAAGTCATAAAATTACCAATCTCACCTTTATATTATAATCTAATCCTAAGTGTTGGAAAAAGTTTAAATATTTATGACAACAAATGACAATTTTCTTTGAATAAATTGTTTTTTCAAAAATACTACGATATAATTTGATTATATAAAGTAGGAGGAAAGTAAATGAATGAAAATTTATCGAATGTAAACACCTTTGAATTAGACGATTTGGATTTATCACCAGAACAAATTTTAAGTTATTGGACACCAGAAAGGAAAAAGAATGCCATCGCCATTGACACATTCTTTGAACCGGAAATTGGTCTTGTAGAAGGAGAAAATGCCGCAACAACAGAACCAAAAGAAGCCGACTTATCTAAAAGACCTTTTGAGGCAGGAGGAAAATTATTTTTTACCTTAGACAACAAAGACTTTGTCGGAAGTGCGAGTATCGTGGGACAAAGTAACATTCTTTTAACAGCAGCGCACTGTGTCCAAGATAGTAAAACCGGAGACATTGCCGAAAACTTTCTTTTTTCTCGTTGTTATACGGGAGAGTTATCATCAGAAGATATTGCTTTTAAAAAAATTGTTTTAAAACAAAATTGGGTAAAAGAAAAAAGTCGTAGATGGGACTATGCTTTTGCGATTCTTTCTTCAAATTCTAATGTTTCAAAACCACTTCAATATGCGGTAAATATGGACTTAACAAACAAAACAGTAAATGCATTTGGTTATCCAGGTAATTTCTTTGAAGGTGCACAAATGGTTTTCATCAATGGCGCTGTAAGTAAATCAGGAAATAATTTATGGAGATTACCAGGAAACAGAATGCTTACAGGTTGCTCAGGAGGTCCATGGGTTTTAGAAGATAATGAAACAGTAGTAGGTTTAAATGGAGCCTCAACGACTTTAAAAACACCGAATGTTTTATTATCACCTGTATTTGATTCTGAATTTGATAATCTATATCAATATGTGGTATCTCTAGCAAAGGAGAGTGAATAAGATGAATTCCGTACGTTATTTTAAACTTTTAAATGGAGGAGCCTTTGTTGCCCAAATTGTAATTGAATATCGTGAAAAGCAAACGGATGACAAAGGAGATGTAAGTTATGAGGCTCAGTGGAAAACTTGGTTTACACCAGGATATAGAGATGTTTTACAATTTGCTGAAAGAACAGTCGATTTATTACATGATTCTCCCATTCCTGATGGTTCTCAAGTAAGAATCAACGTCTTTGTGGCAGCAGGAACCAGCGAACCGGCATCGGAACAATTTGTTTATGATAAAACAAGTGGTTCCATGGCTTGTTATAATATCACAGGAACAACCTTAAATAATGAAGTATCTTTATTGTATTATCAATAAAAAAAGAAGAGGAAGTCAAAATCCTCTTTTTTTTCTGGCATTTTATCTATGTTCGCGCTGTGTTCAGCAAATAAAACAAATATGTGTTATAATGCCATTTAGGAAAGGAGGGCAACATGTTAGAGTTGATTGATACTCTATTAAGTTCACAAGATAATCTGATTGATCAATTGGCTTTACTCAAGAAATTCAAATCTCATAGAGCCGTGAAAAGATACATGAAGGCATTGAATCAATTAAATTTATCTCCCTATAAAAGATATTGTATTGATAAGTATTATTATGATTTAGATGTGGAGGAGGTAAAAATTCCTGATTGTTTTTATCCTAAGTTACCCTTATCCAATGGTCTTGCGTTTGTGAATCAATTAATTGGTAATACGAATGATATTCGAGAACAAGTACAGAATCTAAAAAAATATAAAAATCATGATGAAGTAATTGGTTATGTTCAATCTGTATTTCCTTATTTTATCGATCATAGTCCTTATGCTAGATACATTATTTTGAGTAATTATTATGATATTCCTTATCCAGAAATCTACCCTACTCCTCAGTCATTGCATATTACTCTTGATGATGTATGGTTTCCTAAATTAGCCAAGAAACGGGAAAAAAGAGAAAAGAAACGCATTCGAAAGAACTTAAAATCCC
Source organism: uncultured Bacilli bacterium (assembly GCA_947623825.1). Lineage (GTDB taxonomy): Bacteria > Bacillota_I > Bacilli_A > RF39 > UBA660 > Alloscybalousia. The sequence continues at coordinate 33,607 of CANQHQ010000009.1, read as the reverse complement.
TTAAGGTAGGAAGTAAGATTGTATTATGCTCGGGTCCATTTAAAGGAATGGAAGGTGTTGTATTGGATAAGAATGAAGAGGCTATAAGGGTAGAATTCATTTTATTTGGTCAAAAAACGGATTGTGAATTGGATAGTTTCACTAAATATAAAATAAGCAAAAATTCCTAAAATTCTCTAGTTTTACCAGTGCTATTACTCATACTGTTGTGATGTCATCTCTTATAGAGATGATTTTTTTGTATTAAAAAATTCCCTAGAATGATTGGATACCTGTTCCATTTTTCTAGAGAATATTCGCTTCATAATTAAAATAGTTCTATATCTGTATTTATGGATAGGCTGGTCTTCTCCTCTTCAACATAAAAATCCAAATGAAACATTCTTTCATTGATTCTTGTAATATTACAATCATATTTTCCTAAAATAAGAGAACTCCAAACTTCTTCCTTTTCCATAGTGATATCACTCAAGTAATCCCTTATGTTTGTTCTTTGATTTATTTTTGTATTTAAAAGCATGGTTTTTGAACATGTGAGTTCTAGTTCGATGACTATCCTATCATCTAGATAAAAAGTAATCAAAGGGGCTTTTCCGGATTGGTGTTTCCCATTCTTACTAGAAACGCTAAAATTTTTCCATATCACTTCGATACGATACGTTTCAAAACTCCTATCCTTTATTTTTATCATAGAATTCTTCCCTTCTAGTTGATATTCTATCATCAATTTTTTCTACATTTGATCGAGTGCCTTATCAATTTTACGATTTCCCCTAAAATTGATGATGAAGACAATCAATAAAATAATAGCGATGGCACTTCCTCCAATCAGAATGGCTTGTTTTTCTTTTTCGGTCGGTTTCCAAGTTTTCTTCTTGTCCTCTTTTTTTGTTTTGACGATTGTCTCATTCTCTTCTAAGTCATTCTTTGTATTTTTTACTTCAATGATATAATTTGTGGTTTCTCCATTTTCAGCTGTTACAACAATTTCAATTTTTTTATCGTTTCCACGAATATCTTCGGCTCCTAAAATCTTGTAAGTTGCCTTTTCATCTTCTGGGGTTGCCGTAACTTGGACTTGATTTACTTCTTCCTCTACGGTGATACTATATTTCTTTTTCTCTTTTTTGAAATCAATTTTATAATTTTCAATTTCTAATGATTTTAAATAATTATTGTTTGACTTTTCCTCCTTTTCCGCTACTGTTGGCTTGTCTTTTGGTTCTTCTTGCGAAGGACTTTGTTCAGTAGAGGGAGTCGCACTCGGACTCGGTGTTGGTGTTGGAGATTGCGCTTTCAAAACACGAATGGTTTGAGTTTTCTTGGGCGCATACTCTACAGTTTTTACCATGTCTAGCAGTTCCTCTTCGGAATAATTTTCTACTTCTGTTAACATTGGAAGAAGAAGGACTTTTGATTCGTCCATTCCAATTGAAATACTTTCTTTTTCCGTGTCCTTGACAAGAAAATGAATCGAGATGATATAGTCGGCACAATAAGAAAAATCATCGATACACTTATTTCTTTCGTAATTTGTGTCACTTACTGTACTTAAAATATAATATTTTCCATCGCCTTTATAAAGCTCCGTATCCCATGTATTCGAATTAGAGGATGCGCTTGTCACAGAAACAATACTGTCATCTATATCCAAATGAAAGGCTACGGCATAGACTCCTAACGTATCATTCGTTCCCTTTTTTAGACCTGAAAAACTCATACTGAAAGACAAGGAAAAATCTTGATTGACGGTTGCTTGCGTCGGACCTGCCAACGAAATATTTTTGATTTGTACCTCGCTTGGTGCAGCCTTTCCAATCAAAGGAATTCCTATTAGTAAGAAAGAAAACAAAATCCATGTCCAAATTCTTTTTCTCATTTTACACCTCATTTACTTCAGAAATCAATTTTTCTAATTTTTCTTTATCTATATTGAAATGACGATTAAATAGTTCCCCAACCTCAATCCATTGATAATCCCTAGATTCATGATCGAGGGTTACTTCTTCGATTTTCTCGATGACAAAGAAATAACGAAAATCAAAATGCAAGTGCGACGGAAGGTTTAGTCTTTCGTTGTAGGCAATGGTATGAATATTGATATCGATGGGAACCTCTTTGTCTTCTCCAAAGGAATATTCTTGTACTTTGGTGATTCCCGTCTCTTCTTTCACTTCTCTTTTGGCTGTTTCTAAAGGGGTCGCATCTTCTTTGTCCATGTGTCCTCCTGGATAGACATAGGTTTGAAAATCTTTATGATATAAGACTAAAAACTTCTGTTCTTTCTTCGCATAGACAAAAGCACTAGAGACAAGATGTCCCTCAAAATAATTCCAATCCCCTATCTTATCTTCTGGGGTCGTTCTTAAAAAATTATTTAGGCGTTCTAACTTTTTTGTTTCCTCTGGAAACATTTGAAGATATTCCTCTACTTCTTTTACTATCCGTTCTTTCATTCTATCGCCTCATCGATTCTTTATTGACATTATACTCCAAAACAGCTTTTCCTTCTACAAAAAACCTCTTTTTTCTGATGAATTTTTGTTTTTGTAAAGAAAAAAGAGGAAATCTCTTTTTACTTATTGAGTCTCCTCTATCTCTTCTATTTTGTTTACACACTCGAGAGCATTTAAACATCTTGGATAACCAAGGTATGGAATACAAGTTGAAATGATACTAATTAAAAATTGTTTTTCATTTCCAATTAACATATTTGCCCGGGCATGGGAAATCAATTGCGGTTCACATCCCCCTTGCGCCATTAGAAAGCAGAAGGTAATCATTTCTCTTTGGCGATGGGTGAGTCCCCCTCTCGTATAATAATCACCGAAACAATTTTCTGTTAACCAACGATGAATATGACGAGAATCGATGTCTCCACTACGATAAAAATCTTTCATAGATTCTCCAAAAATTTGAACCTGGGCTTCGATTCCTTTTTCTAATCTAGTGTCTATGGTTGTAGTAGATTGCCCTTTTAGTGGTAATTCGATTCCTCTTGCTTGGAATACTTCGTTGGTAATTCTTAGAAATGGGAGTGTTCTTCCAAATCCCAAATAGGCAACAGATTGGTAGACCATTTCTTTGATTTCTATAGGTGTCACATCAAAGTTCAAAGCGGCAGAAATGATTTCGCGGAACTCTTCTCTTGCGCCACATCCAACCAAAGAAGCGAGAATGGCAAGAAACCGAGTCTTTCCATCTAACCCGTCTTGATTGACTACTTCGTCTAACGCAAAATTACTGTAGATTTTCATAAATTCTGGATCCGTGTCGAAAAAACTACCTATCTTGGTATCCATTTTTTCTCTATACTTTTGTGCATATTCTGTGACTGACATTTTATTTCCTTCTTTCCTATCTCTTTTCTATTTGTATCTTCTCTCCTATTTTTTGTGTTAGGAATCATCGATAGAAAACAATTTCTATTGTTTTTATCTTTCTTTCATTATAACATCTTTTTTCCTTTTTCTCTTAAGATTTTGTAATTTCAGAATAAGAAATGGGAACCATCGATTCTAAATCTATCCGTTTCATCTCTACTTGATAGCCAATCTTTCCCGCACTAAAAATAATGGTTTCGAACTGTTTGGCACTTTCATCTAGTACGGTTGGAAATTGTTTTTTCATTCCGATTGGAGAGCATCCACCATGGACGTACCCAGTTAACGGAAGAAGATCTTTTTGTTTCAACATTTCTAAACTTTTTTCATTGACACTAGAAGCGCCTTTTTTTAAATCCAATTCTTCGGCTACGGGAACCAAAAAGACGTAGTAATTTTTGGTATTGGAAACAGTTACTAACGTTTTGAATACTTGTTTTGGATTCTGATGCAACAAAGTGGCAACCTCTACACCACTAATTGCGCCCACACTTTGATAATGGTATTTTTTGTACTCTATTTTTTTCGCATCTAACGCACGCATTACATTGGTTTTTTCTTCCATCTTTTCACCTTATTTTCTCCTTAATTTCGCTATAAAAAATCCTTCCATCTCTTCCGTTGGACAAATCGTAAGAACATGTTCTAGGGTGCTGGTTAACGTTTCTATTCCCATAGAATCAAAACCATCACAAGGAACTAGTTCGACCTTTCCTTCCTTTAAGATGGTAGCAAGGACCTCTTCATTCTCTTCTTTCAAAATAGAACAGGTAGAATAAATCATTTCTTCTCCCTTTTTTAACATTTCAATTGCTTTCCGTAATAACCTTTTTTGTTCTTGAGGTAATCTTTCCAGAAGGAGGCAAAGTGACTCTTTGGATTCTTGGTTCCAAAGAATCGTTCCACTACCACTACAAGGAGCATCTAGTAGGATTTTATCAAAGGAAAAGGAAGAATCTAACTTTGTCGCATCTTGGATTAGGACACTGACTCTTGTTGCTTTTTGTATTTCTAAATTTTTCTTTAATCGTTCTCCGCGAATTTTATTTTTCTCACATGCCGTAATCATTGCCTGTCCATGAGATAAGGCATACATTTGCGTCGTTTTTCCTCCTGGTGCGGCGGTCATATCGAGAATCGATTCTTTCGGTTTCGGATTAAGAAAGAGAGGCGGAAGCATAGAAGACAAACTTTGAAGATAAATCTCTCCTTGTTGATAGATTGATAAATTTTCTATGTCTTTCTTTGTCGCCTGTTTGAGAATGATGGCATCTTGGTACCAAGGCACTTCTTCATAGGCAAGATGATGACTTTTTAATTCTTGTAGTACCTTCGCTTTGGTGGTTACCATTGTATTGATTCTCAAAGTTGTCGGTCGCGTCGATTGAAGTCCTTTTTCTATTTTACTTACTTCTTCGGCTTGATACTCTTCCTTTAATTTGTTGATGAAAAAAATTTTTTCCTCGTTTGTCATGGTTCTCTTTCCCTTCTCTTTTATTGTAACAAATCTTGCATCAGAATTCTATTTTTCTCTTCTTTTTTCTTCTCTTTCGTCTATTTTCTACTTTTATGACATAGTTTAAAAGTAAGGAGGTTATCATGAATCAAAAATGGATTTCATTTTTTCAAATTTTTTTACCTGTTTTATTAGGAACCTTGGTTGGCTTTCTTCTTTCTGGAAGAATCGATTATTCTCTACTTGAAAAACCACCTTTGTCTCCTCCCGGTGTTGTCTTCCCTATCGTTTGGTTTTTTCTTTATCTTCTTATGGGGATTTCTTATTATCTTTTTCGAAAGGAAGAACCATTTGGGAGAGAATCCGTTCTCTACTATCTCCAGTTAGGGGTCAATCTTCTTTGGAGCATTGTGTTTTTCTTATTTCAATGGCGGCTTTTTTCGGTCTTTTGGATTCTTCTTTTAGATTTTCTTGTCGGTTGGCTCATTTGGGCTTTTTACAAAAAAAAGAAGATTTCTTCTTATCTTCTTGTTCCTTACTTTCTATGGATTCTCTTTGCGACTTATTTAACCATTGGAATTTATTTACTTAATTAGAGACCGCTACTTGTCTACTCTTCTTACCACTCGATCTCCTTCTTCTATTTTACCAATCAGTAAGGAGGAGTTCTTGTCGTGTCTTTTTCTTTTTTCTTGAACCTGTTTTTCATCGAAATTGGCATAACAGTAGCGGCAGAAGTGACAACAAGTATTATATTCTCCGATATCCACCATTTCGACACAATGACAAGTTTTTCCTTTACGGGCTTTCCACGTTTTATAAGTTTTCCCTGTCAATTGGAACGCAAGGGCATGAGAAAAACAATCATCCCGAATAAATCCATATTCTACAAGATTTTTTTCTTCTGAACACGTTTGAACGGTCATTCCATATTTTTTGGCACTTTCCGCAAAAGAGCGACCAAGGACTTCGTAATCTTCTTCTGTAAAAGGACGTCGATGCAGTATGGTCTCGTGTTTTTTAACATTTTTGTATTCATCAATAAAAGAAATCAATACTTTGGTTACGTAACCGGACAACAGCATCATCAATCGGTCAAACATTTTAGTATGATACGCAAGAGTATACTTGTCACTGAGAAAGACAGGATCATAACGCAAATAAAGGGCATTCGGTCCTAAAAGAGAAGAAATCTTTTTAATGGCTTCGATGATTTCTTTTTTCGAAGGAACATTCGGTTCAATTTCTTTTCCATATGGTGTCAAAGTTACGTGAAAAAGAATCGGTTTTTCAATTTCTTTTAATCTATCTACGATAGGAATTGGATTTTTGGTACAAAAAAGAATAGCGTCGACATCTTCAAAGTAGATGCGGCTGACGAGTTTGGGTTGAAAGGGATTTCTGACATCGACATAACCTTCTCGATATCGATTGAAAAACCAATCGGTATAGAAGGCGACAATATCCGTTCTACCGCTTACGTTTAGTATCATTTTTCTGTCCTTTGTCTAGTAAGATTACTTCTTGATTGTATTTTCGAACCGCCATCCAGATTTTGTCTTTCAAAGAGGATTCGACGATGATATAGGACGCCTGTTTCGAAAGAATCGTCACGGCATATTTTTTCTTTACGATGAAATCGATGTTTTCCCATGAGATTTCGGTTTTTTCCTTTTTCCCAACCATATCTTTGATTCCGGTTTCATCAATCACGAGTTTCCCTACTCGTTTTTCTTTTTTTCTTTTCAAAAAGAAACAGAAAAAATAAAGAAAATAAATGATGTGAATGAGTATTTCTATCCCAATTAGAATTGGTAAAAAAGGAAGGAAAAAGATATTTAATTGAATTTCATATAACCAAACAGTAAAAGCGATTAGTAAAGCGGTAGGAATCAGATTGATTAGTCCATATCCGAGTGCTCCTCTTACTCTTTTATTGGGATGCTTTAAGATTTTCTTTTGCCGAATCATCACTCCTAGACCTTCGTTTAACATAGAAAATACCTGTTTATCTTGATACTTCAACTTCATCTTTTCTTTCTCCTTCTCTTGTTCTTACTCCTCGATAGAAACGACTTCGTAACCCAATTCTTCTACTGCCTTTTTTATTTTATTTGGATCGATTTCTTTTTCTAACGTTACCTCTGCTTCTTTCTTCTCTAGACTTACTTTTGCTTTTTCAATTTCATCCATTTCTTTGAGAGCATTTTCGATTTTTGTCACGCAGTGTTGGCAACCCATTCCTTCGATTTTTACTGTGAGTTTTTTCTTTTTCGCAAACATTTTATCGCCTCCTTTCAGGAATGTTTTTCTATTAGTTTTTCGTATTTTTCTTTCGTCGTATTATCCGAAAACTGAAGAGTTTCGTCTTGTAGTTCCCAATCGTTTCTTCTATTCGACAAAAGAGTAATGATTTGTTTTTCTATTTTTAAATCGTAGAGTGTCCTTTTTAGGACTTCTTCTAAGGTTTGTTTATTTTCTTTCCTTCCTACGATTTCTGTTTTATAAAAATCAAAATACTTTTCACTTAAATTTTGCTTTTCTCCGTAAGATAGCATCTTTTTTTCAGAGGTAATTTGTTGGTATTGCTTATTTAAATCCGTGATTTTATGTTCCACTTGCGCAAACGCTTCTTTGGTTTTCGAAAAGTCTTTTCCATCTTGTTTGATATTTTCTATCGTTAAAAATCTCGATTCAGGATGACTATCTAAAAGAGAAAGAACTTCTAAAAGAAAAATGAGATAATCCATACAATAGTTTTTGGTTGCTTCCTCTACTTTTTGATATTCTCCTTTGGATACCGTGTGAGAAAGGTGTTCGAGGATTTGATCATAATCTAAATTGGGAAGTTGAAAAAGATGCATCGTAACCTGGATTTCTTTTTTTAGATTTTTCTGTTGCATGACATCTTCTAAGTATGGATATAGAAAACCGCTCAGTATAACTACGATAACAAGAGATACTACCACGATTTTATTTTTCATAAATGTTCCTTTCATCATTCATTATACTAATCTCTATTCAAAAAATGAAGTTTTTTTCTGAGGTTCTTCATATTTTATGGCGATTTTTTCAGCGGTTTGAAGTCCATCTATCGCAGCGGTCGTAATTCCTCCTGCGTATCCCGCCCCTTCTCCACAAGGATAGATTCCTTGTATATTAGAAAGTCCTTCTTCGTTTCGGACGAGGCGTACAGGAGAAGAGGTTCTACTTTCGATTCCTTCGATGAGGGTATCCTCTGCGTCGTAACCATGAATTTTTTTACCGAATATAGGAATGGCTTCTAGGAGGGCTTCTTCAACAAAAGAGGGTAATATTTCTCGTACATTGGTCAAAGCGTAAGCTCCTTTGGTTTGAGGCATTACTTTTCCTAACGTATGGGATGATTGATTTTTTTGGAAATCACCCCATAACTGAATAGGAATACAACCATTGGCTTTTTGATAGGCTTTTTCTTCTAATTTCCGTTGATATTCGATTCCCGCAAGAGGATGGGTTCCAAAATCATTAGGAGATACGGTTACAACGATGGCACTATTGGCATTTCCACTCTCTCTTTGGTAGTTACTCATCCCATTAATTGCGAGGCGATGTTCTTCGGAAGAAGCATTTACCACATACCCACCTGGGCACATACAAAAGGAATAAACTCCTCTTTTTTCTTTTGTTTGATGCGTTAATTTGTACGTCGCGGGTCCCAATATTGAGGCATACTTTTTACCGAATTGGGCTTCATCAATTGTTTTTTGAAGATGTTCCACTCGTACTCCAATCGCAAACGATTTTGCTTCCATCTGAATGTTTCGTTCATATAACATTTGATAGGTATCGCGGGCACTGTGACCAATCGCTAAAATGAGACAATGACAAGGAATCCATTTCGTATGATTGATTTCTATGCGTTCTAGTTTTTGGTTTTTTATTTCGATATCCGTTAAGCAAGTTTGGTAATAAAACGTTCCTCCTAAATCGAGAATCTTTTTTCGCATATTCTGAATGATTTTTCTTAAAGCATCCGTACCAATATGAGGCTTTTGTTGATATAGTATCTCGTCGTTGGCACCACAGGCAATCAAGGTTTCAAAGACTTTTTTTCCTCGTGCCTTTTTATCCTTTACTAACGTATTTAACTTTCCGTCTGAAAACGTTCCAGCCCCACCTTCCCCAAATTGCACATTAGAGTTGGGATTCATTTTTCCTGTATTCCAAAATTCGGTCACAGTCTGGATTCTTTCTTCGATTTTTTCTCCCCGTTCGATGACGATGGGTTGATATCCATTTTCGGCGAGTACATAGGCCGCAAATAATCCGGCAGGACCACTTCCGACAATGACGGGCCCTGTTTCTAATGGTTGATTTCCAGCTTCTGGAAAATGATAGGTTTCTTCTTCTACCAAATCGATATCGTTAGAGGAATGTCTACGGAGCAATTCTTTTTCTCGCGGTGTCGTCACATCTAGTTCATAGATGATATAAATGTCATCTTTCTTTCTTGCGTCGATGGATTCTTTCTTTATTTTATAATCGACAATTTCTTGTGGCTTTACTTTTAGCTTTTTGGCAAGAAAAGGAAGAATATTTTTCTTCTGGGCTTCTTCTACTGGTACTTTTACTTGTCTTACTCGAATCATTTTCTAACTCCCTTTCCCGCTAACATGCCCGTCGTCCAGGCAAATCCTAAATTATATCCTCCACAGTCTCCATCCACATCCAAGAGTTCTCCGACCATATAAAGTCCTTTTTCTTTTTTTGATTCCATGGTACTTGGAACAATTTCCGATAAGGGAATCCCTCCTTTACACACTTGGGCTCTTTCTAAAGATTTCGTCTTAGAGATTGGAATTTCCAAGGAAAATAAGACGTTTAATACTCGATTTTTTTCTTCTTCCGTAAGCGCTTTCCATGATTGATTTTTAGAAACCATCGCTGTTTTTAAAAGAATCTCGATTAATTTTGGATTTAAAAATCCTACAAGTACATTTTCAAGAGGATGGGTATTTCTTTTTTTGTCATCGAACCAATCTCTTCCCTCTTCTACGGAACGAAGCCATGGCATCCACTGAATTTTTATAGATACTTTTTGTCCAAGAGAAAGAGCTTTACTGGCCATTCCACTGAGGTTAAAAATACAAATTCCGCTAAGGCCATCTTCCGTCCACTGAAGTTCTCCTTCTTCTGTTCCGTAGCATTGATCTTCTACCCATAAGGATACGATTGCGTTAGAGCGAACTCCTGCCCATTTTTTTAAATCTTTTCTCGCGCTTACCAAGGGAACCAGCGAGGGAACTAGAGGAAGGATGTTGTGTCCGAAAGATTGCGCCACTCGATAACCATTATTGTCCTTTTCTCTCAAAGAAGCGGAAGAACCTGTCGCTAGAATCACACGATCTACTTCCCACTCTTCTTCCTTTGATTTGATAAGAAAGTGATTTCCTTTTTTTTCGATTTCATCTACTTCAAAATTTTCTTTTGTTTCAATCTTCTTTCGCTCGATTTCTTTCAGTAATAAAGTTTTGATTGTGGAAGCTTGATTGGAATAGGGATAGTAATAGCCATTTTTAATTTTCGAAACCACTCCTAGCATATCGAAAAAAGATAAGACTTCTTGGGCATTTTCTTCCGTCATAATCTCTTTTACAATCTCTGGATTTTCACTGTGATAATGTCTTTTTTCTTGATTTTCATTCCAATAATTGCATCTTCCATTTCCTGTCATAAGAATTTTTTTTGCACAACTATCTTTTTTTTCAAAAATTATCACTTCGTTTTCTTCCGTTTTTGCATAGATAGCCGCTACCAAACCTGCTGCTCCTCCACCGATAATTCCTATTTTCATCCTGCTTCCTCCCTTTTCTTTGTTTCATTATATCATAGTTTTTTTGATTCTTTTTACGAAAAAAAAGTATCTCTTTCAAAAGATACTTTTCTTACTTTATCTTACATAAGTCTTCTGTGTTTGAATATCATCCACTGAGTAGAAGCATTCTGTTTTGTATGGATTAATCTTTCCATTTTCGTATGAGAATTCGTTGACAGCAAGGTATCCTAAAACTTCTGCACCTTCTGATAAGTATTTGTTACATTTTTCTGTATCACTTAAAATGACATCAACTGGGCGATCATCAACTAAGAAAATGACTTTGTAGGCATTCTTAACATGATCTTCTGCATATTTTGGCTTCAACGATTTTTCTTCTCTTTTTAGATTATACATATTACTGTATCCACGCGTTCCTTCTTTGACTGTAAATTCTTGTTCGAAAACCATTAGATTTGATACAGTGTGGTTTACAGATACGGTTTCTTCGTTATCTTCTGTTCCGTTTGCTTGTGTATTTTCTTCTACCATAGAAGAAGTTTCTTCTTTCTTTGTCTCCTCTACGGTTGTTTCTTCTTTCTTTGACTCTTCTTTCTTGGTTTCTTCTTTAGTCTCTTCTTTTTTCGTTTCTTCTACAGTTATTTCTTTGGCTTCACTCGATTCGCTGATTCTATTTTCTTGTTTCCATGCAGCCAAATCTTTTTCTAATTGATCTTTATCATAATTGTCATCGATAGAAACAATTTCTACTTCTTTACTTTCTTCTACAGACTCTGTACTTTCAGGTTCTTTGGATTCTACTACTGTTTCTGTTTTTACAACACGGTTCGCTACCAGTGTCTTGTCATCCTGATTCTTGTTTGCGAATTTCATTCCCAAAAATCCAGTCAATCCGATGATCGCAAACAATCCAACAGTCGCTAATCCTCTCGTTACACCTAGAAGAATATCACGATGACTTTCATTGTAGAAATCAACAAATCCTTCCGCACTCAATGACATTTCGTAAAGCATTTCTTTTTCACTTAAACCATTTCCTTCTTGGATGGTTTTTGCTCTTGAACTCATTGTTTTTACACTACTTGTATATAGAGATTCTAATTCTGATTTCTTTCTTCCTTTTTCTGGCATTTTTTGTACGTCTTTTTCTGATTTTTCTAGTCGTTTCGCGATGGAAAGAATATCTTGATATGATAAGTTTTCGTTGTTTTTCTTTAAGAATTTCTTGCATGTATTATAATGATAATCTGCTTGGAAACGTAATGGTTTACTCAATGACATCCATGGAGCTGAGAAATTCTTTACTTTTAATTTTTTAAGAAGCGTATCAAACTTTTCACTCATTTGTAATTTGATTGCTTGCATCTTTTCTTTTCTTTCGCTCGTTTTGGTTTTTTCTACTTTTTCTTCTTCCTTCGTTGTTTCAATCTTCGCAGGTTCTTCTTCTTTCTTTTCTACCTTTTCTGGTTGATTTTTTAAAGCAATTTTTTCTAATCCTGTTTGATTCTTATCAATTTTTCCAGAAACAGCCGTAATTCCAGAACGATATAATTTTTTGATGCTTCGTTCCATTTTTGAACTTGCCATAGGAATGGCATCTACCATACTATAGAATTCTTCTTCTGAACGAATCAATAAGTCACTCGCTTTGATTACTCCTTCTACCTTTTGGTCTTTGGTTCCAATTCTTGGAACTGGTGTTGCCATAAATGCGTTAAAATCAGTCGTTAAGGTAGCCAAAGTCGTACGAACATCAATCATTCTAGCAGCTACTTCTGGATCTGTTTTAAGATGCGTTAGTGCTTTTGATCCATACTGTTGAACGAAGGCTTCTTCTAATTCATTCAAACGATTCATGTAGTGATTGTTCTCTAATTTTTTATAGAATCCATACGTAAATCCTTTTCTTAAGTCTAATTTTAATTTTTCTTGAATGATATCGATTCCTTCTAGATAACTATTTTTTCCTAGTAATGGTTTTTCAGAAATTGTTTTTGGCTTTCTTACTGGTGTCGTTTCTACTTTTTTTGTCGTTTCTAATTTATTTTCCTTCGTAGAAGCCGTTTCATTCTTTTTAGAAGTAGTAGAATGTGCCTTTCCTGTTTTCTCTTTCTCATTGTAATTATATGGTCTATGGTTGACTACATTTTCAATTCTTGAGATATTGGTAGAGTATACATGTTTGGCTTGTGGGTCTTTCATTTCTTCTAGGCTTCTTCCTACCCTTGCATTTGGATTCATATATTCTGCTTCCTGTACGTATTGATGTAATCCACGATACAATTCTAGATAGTTTTGGATTGTCGATGCAATTTTATCTGCTTCTTCTCCACAGATTTCTCCTTCTTCGCGCATCGTTTCTACTTCTTTTTTTACTTTCATAGCAGAATCATAGTTATCGATTAATTCTCCGATGGTCATTCCCTTGATGTCTTTGAACTGTTCTACGTTCTTCTCGATGGTTTTCATATATTGTTCTAATAATTGAATTTGGTTATTTTGCACACAAATCCCCCCTTGATTGCGTTATATTCTAGCACAAAAGTAGAAAAAAAGCAAACAATTTCTGATTTTTTTGATTTTATTCGACATTTTTTTCTTAGGAGAGCGTTTTTTCAAAAGAAAAAGAAAAGAAATCGAGGTACTTTCGATTCCTTTTTTATGGATGAAAAATCTTTTTTCTCTTTGATTTTGTCTTTCTTTCGGGAAACATTTCTATCCCTTATAAAAAGTTTCTATCTTCGAAAGGCGCTTTTAATGTCTTGGAAGGTATCTTTGATGTTTTCCCACTCGTCTTGGAGTTGTCCTTTCACTTCTTCTTTGAGAGAATTTTCAGTCGAAGGAACTGATTCTTTTTCTTCCGTTGTTCCTTTCTCTTTAGCTTCGTTATACTTTTCTTTGGCGTAAGATAAAACTGCCTTAAAATCTTCTCCAAATTGATCTCGATAGTAAGAATCTGATCCACTGATCCATCCGTATAAACTATTTAGATTGTCGATGGTTTCTTGTTTTCCTTTTTCCGTTAACTCATCAAAGGTCACTCCATGAATTTCTTTTCCGTGTAGAACAAAATCAATTCCTGATTGAAGGTATTCCTTTCCTTTTGAGGTAGCTGTTTGGGTCTCTCCTTGATTAGAGAGTGCCTCCACTTCTTCTGCTTGTTGTTCAAAATAGGCAAAAGATTCCTCTGTTGGCATTGTCTCTTCTACCACTTTTGTTTCTTCGATTGGTTGTGTTTCTTCGACTGCTTCCGTCTCTTCCGTTACTGTTTCAGTGGAAGTTTCTTCCGTTTCGATTACTGATTCTTGTTCTGTTTCTTTTATTTGTTCCTGTTTTGATTCATTTTCTTTCTCCAATTCTGTTTCTGTTACCATTTCCGTACTTCCTTCTTCGCTAGATGAAACAGTCTCATCAGTACGATTTGGTTCTTCCTTGGCAAGTTCTAGATTGATCATTTCTTCTGTTGTTTCTGGAATATCGGTCGTTTCTTCCGCTACGATTGCTTCTGGTTCACTTAAATTTAATGTATTTCTTTTTACTTGTCCTGCGACAAAACCAATGGTTCCAGATAGTAGGATACTTCCTCCTACAAAAAGATATACTTTTAAATTTTTCATTTTCTACCTCCACGTTTTCGATTCTTTTGTTTTTTGTAAATGAGAATGCCACCTACAATGACAATGGCACCTAAAGGAATCGCTAATTCTATCCAAGTGTTTTCTCGACGATACTGCATTGCTTCCGCAAAATGATCATTTTTGTTTCCATTTTCATATTCTTCCATCATCGCATCATAAATTTCACTGTTTAAGTCTTGCGAATATCCGTTCCAAACATGATCTCCTATGATGATATAAGGAACTCCTGTCGCTTTTTCTTTATAATATAGACTGACGTTTTGCATCAACTCGTTATTGTCTACGTTTCCCCATACTTCATACGAAATTAGGTTAAAGTAAGATCCATAATTCGGAACCATCGCATTTAAATAAGAAAGAAATTCATAACAGACTTCGCATCCTTTTCCTCGAAAAAGATAAATATTTGCTTTTTTACTATCTTCTTCGTAAGAGGTGTCTTGAAATGGAAATCCTTCCTCTAAGAGAACTTCTCTTAGTCCTTGGGATACATATTTTTTTTCTTCGGCTGCGCAAATCGTTTGTGGAAATAAGAGACCAAGAACGACTAGTAAAATTCCAATCCTTTTCATTCTTTTTCTTTCCTTTCTCCAAGGTATCGTTCGATTAACCTTGTTTCCTTTTTTTCTTTTTCTAACGGGTTCAATAAATGATGACTATATTTTTTTAATCCCATTTTATTATAACAAATTCCTCGTACTGCTTGTATCTTTTCTTGCCAAATTTCTTCTTTTCTTAATTTTTTTGTCATCCATAAGGTTTTATGGTAATATCCTAGATTTAAATTTTGAAGAAGGAGTGTCATATAATCTTTCTTCTCCTGTGTGCTTTCATAGACTTCTTTGGCATATTCTAAGGCCTTTTTCTTCCATTCTATTTTTGGAGATAGACTATATAAGTAAATCCACTCTCTTTTTAAATCGGGACTATGGAAGTTTCTTTTTTCTAATTGGGTTAAATAAGCTTTGGCTTCTTCTAAAAGTTCCATTCGGTTATAGATGGTTGCGAAAGTTAAAATCTCATAAGGATTCTCTGGTTCGAAATTTAAGATTTTTCTTTCTAGTTTTTCTGCTTCTTTTAATTTAGAATCTAATTTTCCTGTAGATAAATGTATCAAGGCTTGTACTTTCTTTTTTAAATAGAGAAGTTCTGGTATTTTTCTTTTGTGTTTCTCTAACCAGTTCATCATAGTGGCATATTCGTTTTTGACTTCTAAATAATCCAAGTAAACTTCATAAAACCATGGATCCTTTTCTTTTTCTATATTGATTTTTTTCATCCATTCATCGATTTGTTCCCATTGTTGTAATTCGATGGCACATTCTACTAAATGACCATACGTATAATTGTCTTTCTTTTCGATTGCCGCAAAGGCTTGAAAAGCTCGCTCGCTTTCTCCTTGAGACTCCTCTAAAAAACCTAATTCATAATAATAACGGTCCTTCGAAATGTCTCCCTTGGTTACATCTACTTGACGATAAACTTCGAGGGCTTCTTGGTAATGGCTTAACTGCATTTTACAGTAACCGAGTTCATGAAGTACCCAGGCATCTTCTGGATAACTTTCTCTTACCTTCTCTAAATATTCTTGGGCTTTGGAATAGTTCCCTAACTGTTTATAATTCCAAGCAATATCACAGTCAAATAGAGGGTCTTCCTGTATTTTTTTTGCTTTTTCCAAAAAGGAAATTGATTTCTTATAATTTTCTCTATCACTTTCTACTCGAGACATCTCATAATACGCGATGGCGTTTTCTTCTGGTTCCATTTTTTGATATTTTTTTAATTCGTCCATCGCTTCTTTGTATTTTCCGGTCATTCGGTAATAGGTCGATAAAGAGCGAATCGCCACTACATTTTTCGGATCTTCCTGAACGGCTTTTTCATAGTAATGGATGGCTTGTGTTCTTTTATCTAAACTACTATAACAAAAAGCCATTTTTACATACACTTGAGAATCTTTTCTTTTGATTTTCTTTAAAAACTCTAAACTTTTTTCATATTGATCACGATAGATAGATAGATTGGCTAAGTATAAAAGAGTCCAATCGGATGATTCATTTTGTTCCATTAATTTTAAAAGGTATTTTTCTGATTCATCATACTTTTTTAGATTGTAACTGGAAGACGCAAGAATATATAGAACGATTGAATCCTCTTTCTTCTTTTTTAAAAGTTTTTTTCCTATTGTATAGGCTTCCTCATCTCTTCCTAACTGATTTAAGGTATAGGCATAACGAACGGAATAAAAAGGATCTTTGGTTACTTTGCAGATGGATTCTATATGTTCTAGGGCTTCTTCTGGTTTATTTAAAGCATAATAGGTCGTATAAAATTGCCAATGAATCATGACGTCTCTTTTACTCAAATCTTCTTCGATTTTTACTAAATTGGCAAGGGCTTGATTGTGCTTTCCGAGAGAATTTAAACAGCAAGCTACATGGTAGTAATAAAATTTGGGATTGATTTTGTCTTCTACATCTTGAATTTTTTCATACTCTTTGAGGGCTTCTTTTGGTTTATGTTTCAATTCTAAGCATAATCCTCGGTAAGCCTGATAATCGTCAAATTCGAGATTCTTTTTGTTCTCTTTTAATAATTGTTCGGCTTCTTCAATTTGATTTTTCATTAATAATATTTGTATTTCTGAAATAATATTCATGCTTCTCACCACTAAATCGCTTGTATTATAGCATAAAATTCCAGAAAAGTAAATCGATTCTAGTCCCTGTTGCGATTCTGTTTGGAGCCTCTTTCCTACTCAAAATTATCCTTCGTTACGATTCGGTTACCACTTACCACGCAAAACGGAACCCTTGTTCCTATTCAAAATAAAAAGCGAGTGTGCTTATGACACATTCGCCTTTTCCTTCTTTTTTGGATAACGAATTCTCTTATAGACATCCATGACAAGGAGAATGATAAGAGAAAATAAAACGAGCCAGACTAAATGAGGAAATGGAATAGAAGAAGTTTTTAGGAAGGTACTTAAGAATGGAACTTCCATCACGACTACTTGAAGAAGAATCGAACCAAAGATTACAAAAGGAATCCATAAATTGGATTTGAGAGAAATGCGATAGAACGGTTCTTTTTCACTACGACAATTTAAGACATGGACATTCTGAATAAATACCATCAAAGCCATAATGTACCCTCTTGCGAGTGTTTCTTCCATTCCTACTTTCGAAATGAGATAGTACCAAATACCGAAGACGATCACTCCTATTGTAACTCCCGCCACTAAAACTTCTTCTAGTAGGGAACGGTTGAATAACGATTCACTTGGGCTACGGGGTGGTTCTTTCATGGTTCCTGGTTCTATTTTTTCAAACGATAGAGCGAAATCCTGTAATCCATCCGTTACTAAATTTAACCATAATAATTGAATCGCAACCAGAGGCATCGGTAAATTCAACATGATAGATAACACAAAGAATAATACTTCTGCCAAACCACAGGATAGAAGCATGTAGCTTACTTTACGAATATTACTATAAGCACATCTTCCTTCTTCGATTCCAGATACAATCGATTGGAAATTGTCATCGATGATAATCATTTTCGCTGTTTCTTTGGCTACATCGGTACCACTTCCCATCGCTACTCCGATATTGGCACTACGAATGGCAGGGGCATCGTTGACTCCATCTCCTGTTACGGCGACAAATTCTCCTTGTCTTTTTAACGATTCGACAATTTCTAATTTATCTAACGGCGTCACTCTCGTAAAGATTCTTTTTTCTTTCACAAAATGATCAAAATGTTTTTGCCCTTTCGCTAGGGCTTCTGCCACTTCTTGTCCCGTTGTTACTTCTTCCCACTTCGTCGCAAGATGTAATTCCTTGGCGATAGAAAAAGCAGTTAAGGGATGATCTCCCGTAATCATGAGAACTTTGATTCCTGCTTCTTTGCATTTTTGAATCGAATCTTTTACTTCTTCTCGTACTGGATCAATAAATCCTACCATTCCTATTAAAGTTAAATTTTGAATATCTTTTTCTTCATATGTTTCCTTTTCTGGTACGATTCCATCCGCAATGGCAATGACACGATATCCATTTTTCGCTAATGTTTCATTCTGTTTATTTAAAAGGTTTACATCGATAGGAGCGGCTTCTCCGATTTGAAACATATGGGTCGAAAACTCGATGATTTTTTCCAAAGATCCTTTGACTGTGCAATGAATTTTTCCTTCTTTCTCGTAGAATAAAGCCGAGTATTTATTTTCTGATTCATAGGGAATCTCCCCTACTACTTTTGCTTCTTTTGGATTGACTCCCATCTTTTTTCCAAGGGCAAGAAACGCGATATCAATCGAATCTCCAAAACTTTCCCATCCTTCTTTTTTCTTTTCTAAATGGGCTTCATTGTTGATGGAACCTAAAAAGCTAATTTGGAAGGCGTGATCTAGAGATGCGTCTTCTAGTGGAATGACATTTCCTTCGTCATTGTATCCTCGTCCCTTAATTTCGTATTCTTCTTGAGAAGCGAGAACAATTCTTTTGGCTGTCTGTTCGTTCACTGTTAAGGTTCCTGTTTTATCGCTTGCAATCACGGTACAACTTCCTAAACTTTCGACCGAATTGAGTTTTTTTACAATGACTTTCTTTTTCGACATTCGATTGGATCCAATAGTCAAGGCCATGGTAAGGGCAAGTGGAAGTCCTTCTGGCATAGCGGAAACACTTAAGGCAATTACCGATAAAAAGATTTCCGTACCAGGGAGGTTTTTACTAAAAAGAATGATTGCGATGATGACAGCAATCACTGCGATTAACATCGTGATTTGCTTGGAAAATTTATTCATACGAATTGTTAAAGGCGATTTGGCTTCTTCCGTATTGGCTACTTTTTCAGCAATCGAACCGATTTCCGTATGTAGTCCTGTCTCGACCACGACGCACAAAGCGCGTCCTGTAATCACGGAAGTTCCGGCATAAACCATATTTTTTCGTTCTGATAGAGGGGTGTTTTCTTTCAAGCACCCACTTTCTTTTTGAATACCGAGGCTTTCTCCTGTGAGAACCGCTTCGTCTATCTGTAAATTGTGGCTTTCTAGCACACGCATATCCGCACTGATCTTATCCCCAGAACCGAGTTCTACCATATCTCCTATTACCAGTTCACTGGAATCGATGCGGGCATTTCGTCCGTTTCGGATGACATTACATTCTACTTTGATGAGATTAGCGAGCGCTTTGGCATTTTTTTCCGCATTCCATTCTTGGGCAGTTCCCAAAATTAAATCGACTACAATGATAAAAAGAATGGCACAGGCATCCACTACTTCCCCAATGATAAAAGAAAAAATGACGGTAACAAAGAGCAAAAGGACAATCGGGTCCTTCATCTCTGACCAAAGAATTTTAAGAATTCCATCTCCTTTTTTCTCTGGAAGTTCATTTTTACCATATTGTTCTAATCTTTTTTGAACTTCTTCCGATGATAATCCGACTTTGGAAGTTTGTAATTTTTTTAAAATTTCATCACTTGTTTGACTGTACCATTTTTCCATAACTTTTCCCTACCTTATTACAATATATGTTAGATAACTTGCATAAAGTGCAAGCATAAAAATTCCTTTTCTACGGCTGACACGAAACTTTTTTAACATAAGGAAATACACTAAAATTTCCGCTATTCCCATGACTATGATATCTATTAATGACTGCATATCGACGACGAGTGGCGTAATGGAAGCGGATAGACCTAGAATGAAGAAAATATTAAAAATATTACTTCCGATTACATTTCCTATCGCAATATCTGCTTCTCCTTTTTTGGCTGCGACGACACTCGTCACTAATTCAGGTAATGAGGTTCCGATGGCAACAATGGTAAGAGCAATTAGATTTTCGCTGACGTGGAATTGTTGCGCAATTTTCACAGCGGAATCTACCACTAGATTTCCACCGATGACAATTCCGATGATTCCGGCGATAATCCAACCAATATCTAACCAAGAAAATTTTCTCTTTTCTACTTCTAGTTTTTTCTTTTCGGCAAAGGCATCCAAAATTAAGGCATGTAGATACACTCCGAGAAAGCACAATAATAAAAGTCCTTCACTGTGAGAAATGATTGCAGTAGCGTTTCCTGCCATAAACTCGTCCGCTACCATGATGAGTAAAATTACAGCGGAAAGGATAGAAAACAAATAGTCCCGAACGATGACTTTTTTTGTAGCATGCACGGTTTTAAAAAGAGCCGTGACTCCTAAAACCAATAGTAGATTGCATATATTCGATCCGACCACGTTCCCAATCGAAATGGCATTTCTTCCCCCTAAAGAGGCGGTAATGCTGACTGCGGCTTCTGGAGCACTAGTACCAAAAGCCACAACGGTTAAGCCAATAATTAGGGTTGGAATTCGTAGAACTTTTGCTAGATTGGAACTTCCTTCCACAAAGATATCCGCTCCTCTAATTAAAAAATAGAATCCGACAATTAATAATAGATATGTCATAAAAAACCTCCATGAAAAGAAAAGACTTCTAGCTTTCATGCTAAAAGTCCGGTCAATAATAGGTAACGAATCCGTATTACATTATAAAGCGAAATCTATCGAACGACGCCTTATGATCACTTGATTCCAAGCGTAACACTCCCTGTTAGCATACGTTCATTGTATCATAATTCCTAACGCTCTGCAACAAGGAAAATCCCTTCTATCTTAGTTTAATATAATGTCTTTCTTGTTCTTCTATTTCTTCCTCTTTTTCCTTCTTTGATAGTTGGTTTTGCTTCTTGATTTGGATTTTTTTACCCAAATAAATCCCAACCACGAGGAAGCTGATTCCTGCAAGATAAGGAACCATATTTTTTACTTTTTTACTCATTCTTCCCTCCTCCATTTATTTATTATACTAGAGATAAATAAAAAGAAAAGAGTTTTCGTTCTCTTTTTTATTCTTTTTCGATTCCCTCTTCTTCATAAATTAGTTTTGATAGATTTCCAAATTTCTCATATAATAATTGATTAACCTGCTGTAGTTCTTGTGTTTTCTTTTGATTATGCCAAAAATTTTTCTTTTCCATTTCCATTAATAATTTCTGTTTCCTTTTCTCTAATGGTTTGATGGCGGATTCACAGTACATTTCAACTTTTTTGATATTCATGGTATAACCTTCCTTCTTTCCGATTATAACATAAAAATCGTATTTACGTATATGAAAATCATAATCATTCGAAAATTGGGAAAATAGATTTAGGTGATACCATGATTTTTAGTAGTAATGTACTCTTTCAACGGTTACAAGATATTCGAGAAGATTTGGATTTGACCCAACAAGAAATTGCGGATATCTTACATGTCTCACAAACGAGTTATTCTCGCTGGGAAACGGGAAAAGAATTAATTCCATTATCAAAATTAAACGCTTTTTGTAATTATACCAATCATTCGATGGATTATGTCACGGGATTAATTCCTTTTGAAAGAACAACGATTCCAAGAAAAAAATCATTAAATAAAATAGAAGTCGGGAAAAATATTCAAACCATTCGGGAAGAAAATCACTTATTTCAATATGAACTTGCGAGAATTTTAAATACAACACAATCGACCATTTGTGCTTATGAAAAAGGAAAAACGTTAATTCTTACGGCTTTTGCTTTTCAACTTGCAAAAGAGTTTCACCTATCTTTGGATGAACTTTGTGGTAGAAAAGTAAGTGAGAAAAAGAAAGTAGTGAACCAATAAAAAATCTAGGAAATCCTAGATTTTTTTACATATAATTGTCTGATTTTACTTCCATGAAACTTTGTTTATGTTTACATACTGGACAAACTTCTAAGGCATCTTTTCCTACATAAACATGTCCACAATTACGACAAATCCACATTTTATCTCCATCTTTATGGAAAACTCGATCGTCTTTGATATTTTGTAGAAGTCTTAGATATCTTTCTTCATGTTCTTTCTCAATTTTTCCTACGGCATCGAATAGATAAGCAAGTTCTTGGAATCCTTCTTCTTTTGCTGTTTCAGCGAATCCTTTATACATGTCTGTCCATTCGTAATTTTCTCCTTCGGCAGCTGCTTTTAAATTTTCTTCTGTCGAAGCAATGTCTCCACCATTTAGATATTTAAACCACAATTTAGCATGTTCTTTTTCATTATTGGCTGTTTCTTCAAAAATAGCAGCAATTTGTTCATATCCGTCTTTCTTTGCTTTAGAAGCAAAATAAGTATATTTATTTCTTGCCTGACTTTCTCCTGCAAATGCAGTCATCAAATTTTGTTCTGTTTTTGATCCTTTTAATTTTGCGTAATCCATGATTTCATTCCTCTCTTTCTTATTGTTCCGTTATCAAGAAATGATGTGACTTTCTTCGACACTCTTCTTGATACTTTTATTATAGATAGAATCTCATAAAAATTCAAGATACTTTCTCTTTTTCTATGCACCGATCATATAGTTTATGTAAGGTCTGTACCCCATTTTCTAATATGTAATAATGCCGAATATAGAATCCTAAAATCACTCCTAGAATTAGAAATAAGATAATCCATAATAAATTGGGTTTCCAAAGAAGCATCGTGAGGCTGTATAAAAAATAAAAACTAAAGGAAATCGTCACAATCAAGTGAATCCCTCTTTCGTGTTCAAAAAAATGGATATGTGTCTGTAACAGTTCTATTTCCTTGGGAGAAATTTCTTTTTCCTTTTTTAATTTTTCATTCCAGAACTTGATTTCGTCTTTCATAGTATCACCAAGTTTATTTTATCACATTTTCTTTGTTTCCCATATCGTGTTACATAAAAAAGTATAGGAAGAATCCATTTTTAATTGTCTTACTAGTCGGAACAATGCTTCTTCTTTTCCCTTACATTCCAACATGATATCCACTTCTTCTACGTAAGGAGAAATCGTTTTTATCATTTTCTGAAATCCATCATAAGAAAGGTACGTGTGGTGTGCTCTTTTTTCTTTTCGACTTTTCGGACTCGAAAAATGAATTTTGGGTGGAAGAGTTTCTTTGTTCCAAGTCGCAAATATTCTAGGAAGGAAAGTCGTCAATTTTTCTTTGGTAGGATTGCATAGGGCATGATGATAATCCAATACCATCGGAATTTTTAATCGTTCACACAGTTCTAATACGTCTTTTACATTATAGACTTTGTCATCATTTTCTAAGAGAATCATTTGTTGAATTTCTTTATCAAGGGTTTCAAAAGTATGAATGAAACGTTCGATAGAATCTTCTTTTCCTAACACAGAACTTCCCACATGAAGAATGACTTTTCCTTTAATAGAGAGGGCTTGAAAGATTCGATGGCAAAAGGAAAGGGTCGCCATTGTCTGATGGATCACTTCTATTTTGGTACTATTCAAAACACAGTATTGATCTGGATGCATGTCGACACGCATATGATTTTTCTTGATGAAGTTTCCCAATTTTTTCCACTGGCGTTGATAAGGAGTAATATAGTCGTAAGAATACATAGGATGTGTCGCCAAAGGAATCATGTTTTGGCTCATTCGATAAAAAAAGATTTCATTTTGTAAATTATATTTTAAGGTTGTTTCGAAAAACTGAAGATTATGCTGGATGATATCGTGTAGTTTTTCTTTTTTTGCTTTCTCATCTAGTTTTGTGAATGCAGTCCATGTAATCGTACGAAAATGATCGATTTCTTCTAATGATAAAGCAATCGATACATAACCTAAACGAGCCTTCATATCATCACCAGTTATAATATGGCGAAATCCTGTCTTTTTATGAATTTTGATTGACAGTCCTCTTTTTTTGCGTTAAAATGAAAATGTGCGTTGGAAAGCGCATATTATTTAGTAAATATGGGTCTATAGCCAAGTGGTAAGGCGTGGGACTGCAACTCCCTGATCGTTGGTTCAAATCCGACTAGGCCCTCCAGATTGATAGGAAACTCGAACTAATTTATTTCGAGAGTCATAAATACTAACAGAAATGTTAGTTTTTTTGTTATTTAAGAATTCCTAAAATTAATAATATCAATTATTTCACATCAGACATAATGTTCCGTCATTCATTTGATCTTCTTACTTTCTTCAAATTTTTTCATTCATCATTCGTAATTTATAGTGTCTTCCCTCCGTTATACGCCTCACTAGAAATCGTTAAATTCGCATTTTCTAATTGTTGTTGTCTTAATTGCATCATTCTTTGTCTATCTAATTCTCTTATTTTTAAAAATTTTTCCAAATTTTCTTTATCTTTTTGTGATTTTAATTCCTTGACATCAAAAACATTCGTAATCATAGTCATAGGTATAGGATTTTTAGCTCCTGATGATTTGAAGAATCTAACATTTGGATCATAAGACATTCCACTACCATTATCACAAGCTGGAGTAAAATATTCTTTGTCAGCAGGGCACTCTAAAACGATATCACCATATTTTAATTCAACACCACCTAAATACCAATCGACTCCTTTATTATTTTCAAATTCTATGTATTCATCATCCGTACTTTCTCCTAAAACAAATCCATTTTCTAAATATTTTTGATAGGTTCTTTCATTTACTGCTCTATAACAGTGATCTGGCTTTAATTTATAATTGGCTAATTCTTTAATAGGGTGATCTCTACCAGCAATTACCTTTTCCATAACAGTTAATTCTTCGCCTTTTAGCAATTTTTCTTGCACAGCTTTTAATTTAGGATTATTGGATAGTGGCATAGTATTCGCATTGTATAATTCCATAATTATTTCTCCTGATTATTTATAAAACTATCTTTAAAGGCATTCATAATTTTTGCTTTTTCTTCTTCTGTTTTACCTTTGAATAAATCTTCTATTGCGGATTTCAGCGTTTCATCCCATTTATTATCTAAATCCTTCATCATATCATTCAGTCCTTCTTTCATATCCTCTATCGGAATTAGTTCACTTTCTTTTTTCTCTAATTCCTTTCTATCTTTTTCAAACTTTTCTAATTCTTTTTTTAATTTTTTATCAATTTCTATCTTATTTTGTTCCCACTCTTTTTTGATCTTTTCTTGTTCTTCAGGTGTTTTGTCTTTAAGAATTTTTTCTTCTGTTTCTTTTATTTCCTTGTTCATTTTTTCGATAACTTCATTAGAATGATTCATGGAAATTTTTCGTTCATCCATTTTATAAAACCTCCAATACTACAATCATTATAGCACATTTTCATTTTTTTTGATTTTTAGTCCAAAATTAGGCAATTTTTTTCAAAATGGAAATGTTGTGATGTAATTGTTCAGTTAGTAGTTATTACCTATTAAAGAATACTGTGAGAAATAGAAAACACGAAAAAAGAATCTCTTTCCCAAAAAGTTAGAATATATTAAAAAACTATCACTTTTGTTAGCAAGAGCTAATAGAAGTGATAGTCTCTTTATAAAATTATCTCTTTATAGAATCGGTTTCACTCATCATATCGGTTTGGTTATATGTATTATTTTTCATATATTCTTTTAAGGTTTGAACCATTTTTTGATAACCTTCTTTACTCATATTGTTCGCCACAAAATTATCATGTGAATATTGCCCTCGCCTTTCAGCAAGATGATTCTCCCCAAAATCCCATATTTGATAATTTTCTTTAAATTCTTCGAAGTCTTTACCATTCGATGCTTCTATAAAACTTGCTGCTGCATCGATAAATGAACCGCCATTCTGAAGAATCCAATTTTCTATTCCAACTCCACCTAAACCACCCTGCGGTACTTCACCCCGATTTGGTTTATAAACTTCTGCTTGCTTTAATACTTGTTTTGCTAAAAGAATATTTGCAACAACATAGTTATATTTTTCGGGATTATTTCTTTGAATAGTGGCAAGTCTGTCTTGTAAAGCCATATCCGTTGAGTAAGAAACTTTATCCGTTTTTTCTGTAAAAGTAATATCGATATCGACGTTAGTCTCACTATCTAGTTGAATTCCCTTCAGTCTAAAGTCACCTGTACCAGTTACTTCTGCTGAATTTTCTTTTCCTAAATTTCTTAATAATGTTTGCTTTAGTTCTCCTATTTTTGAAGGATTAGATAATATTGCTTTATCTAATCTCATCATAAAATCAAAATCTCCGTCGCCCGGTTTATTGGTTCCTCTCCCCGTTGAACCTGTATCAATTAATTCTACAAAACCTTCTGTCAAATCACCATCTATGTTCGTTTTTAGATTTAAGCCTAATTCTTCCAAAGATTTTTTGATAACTGCATTGATTTTTGCTCTCTTTACTTGGACTTCTTCATTACTTTGCTCTATTTGAGAAGCCAAGTACTCTGTTTCCTCAGTCACCAAATTTTCAGAAAATGGATAATTATTTTCATCATAATGGGATAACCCTCCCATTTTTTCTCTTAATCGATCATAATCATTGGGAGTAAATACGATTTTACCTTCTTTATTTGCGACAGGAATATAAAATCCATTCATGGCAATTTCAAGACCAACTCTAGGGTCATAACTATCCATCACTATATAATTAATTTCACTCGAAGCAAAACCAGTTCTTATTCCGTAATGTTCTCGCCCCATAACACCAGTATAAAAAGCCTCTATTTTAGACATATCTCTTTTTGTTTCTAATGTCTCATCTTCTGTTCTAGTAGTAACAAATCTATCATCATTTTTTAGTATAAGCCATATAGGTCCATAATATGAAGCATTAGTACCACTCATTTTTTCTCTTATTGTTCCATCTGACGTAATTATCGATACATCTGTATCTAATGGCGTGGCATCACTTCCTGCACTAGAGCCTAGATATTCTTTCGAAACACTACCATTTTGCAAAATATTTCTTAAATAAGTAATATCCCCTATTCCTTTCATGAAGTCGCCTTTTTCTAAAATCATTTGTGAACTAGAAGCATTTCTATTTCTCGTATCCGCAGTTTTTATCTTTTGATTAATATAACTTTTTGCCTGTTCTAATGTGTTTATTCCAGCGAAACCACAAAACATTCTGATTACTCTATCAGCTAAATTATAATCTAGATTTCCGTCTGGTGAAAGTTTTTTAGATAGTTCTGAAATATCAGTTACAATATTTTCCGTAGTAGTAAAAGTTTCTTTTTTCCCTTTCATCGTATTATTATAAAGTGTGGCTAAATGCTTACTGAAAATGATTAATTCTTTCTTTTGAGATTCATCTAGGGAATCATATTGAATTTGTCCTGATTTTATACTTTCATATAAATTAGATCCAATCTCAATGTTTTTTAGATATGCATTTACTGATTGATTGTTCGAACCAAAACAAGCCTTGATTAAATCTGAAAATACAATGATTTGCTTACTCGTAGTTGATGAACTTTTAAGCGTAGGTGAAACCATAGAATCCTTACTAAAGTCAAACCCTTGGAAATTTGGATGTAATATTTCAAAACAAGAATATATTTTTCCAACTATCGGAATATTATTTCTAATAAACATATCTTCTATTTTGTTTAAACTTTCAATTGGACTATCCGTTTTTAATATTTGATTTGCCAACTCTTTTTTAAATGTGAACATTTCACTAGAATTGGATAAAGAAAGTCTTGATAATACTTCGGATGCATATTCAATTTTCTCTATATCTATGTCATCACCAGACTCTGTCACATATTCTATAAAAATTTTTTTCAATGCGTCATCTTGTATTTTTAAAAATGCCGAAATCACTTTTAATCTATTGTTGTTTGCCATTTTCAAATCATCTAACTTACCAAACAATGGAATCGTCCAAGATACTTTTTCAGAGAATCCACAAGCAACATTGGTATTTCCGAATATATCTAATAATTCTGGATTTGTTTCAAAGTCATTCAAAGTAAATTCTCTATTATAAAACTTATTACGAATCTCTTGTGACACGTTCTGACTCAAAAATAAAGTTGGATTATTGTTTTTAAAATGACTTGGCATATTCTCGTCATATTTCACATTTCCATCGATAAGCGCTCGCAGTATACTTTTATCTAATTCATTTAAAAAATCATCCTGTGTGAATTCAGGATCATATAAAAATAAAAAGTTTTCAGGTTTGTATGCTACAGATTTGATTTCTTCACGTGCTTGTTTCACATATTTGTCATAGATAAGCATAACATCCAAGGCATCTTTTTCACCAAAAGTTTGTCTCAGTGCATCCGTAAAATTTATGCAACGAAGCATTTCGTTAGGATTTTCTAGTTTCATATTAACAGGCGTATATTCGAATAAAACTTCCAAATCGATACCATTCAAAAAACTTCTATAGGTTGGATTGGATAAAATAAAGTCCGATGTAATCGTTCTACGATAAAATGCTTCTTGTAACTCCTGTGGTGCATTTTTATCTAAGAACATTGATGGATATTTTTCAATTAAATTTTTGGGAATATGTGTAGGATAAGTTATTCCTTCTTCAATAATAAGGTTTCTTAGAGTTTCATGTATTCTGTTTTGAATTTGATTTATATCATCATTCGTTGAAAACTTTATTCCATTTTGATAACCGTTGAACATGCTATCATCAAAAATGATATCGAAAATATCACTATATTCTGTAAGAAAACTCATCACACTATTAAAATCTGTTTTCTCTCCAATAAAATCATAAAAATTTTCATAGTTGTATAAAACATTCGTACCCTCTACTCGAACGTATCTTGGTTTAAAACAAGACCCTAAATCTTTTCCATTCAAATATGGTACATAATCAGGATGTTCTACTAAAAGTTGTGGAGTAATATTTTTAGAATAGAATAGTTTTTGCAATTCTGCTGGTGCTTCTTCTGAAACAAATAGTTGGGCATTTCTTACTCTAAATTCACCAGTCATATCTCTATAATCAGGCGCTTTATCTTTATAGTCCCCATTAGTTGGACCATAATATATCATTCTTCTCATGGCTTCATAAAATTCATCTTTTGTATATGGCCTATCAATATAATTTCCATTTTCGTCATACGAGTTTTTAGTAAAAATTGTTCTGTTTGGATCATGTACGTTGTTTCCATAACATAAATACATAGGATACATCAATTTTAACATTTGGCAATTATTTTTTGTAAAGAAATGTCCACATTCACTATCAAAGTCAACAACATTTTTAAGCCCATAAGTCCCGATAAAGCCTAAAACCTCACTGTTTAACAACTCTGTAAATGGGATAGGTATATTAAAAATATAGTCTTGAGGTAAAGTTTTTAATTCTTCAAAAATTTTATCTATATCATCTTCTCCATGGTGTCCCCATCCATGAATTTTTTTTAAATAATCCTGCATTGATGAATATTCAAACAATTCTTTATACTCATCAATGGATAGATAACCTTCTTCAATCGTTTTTTCTAAAATACTATCTGTAACCTTTTTTATATATTCTTTCTTTTCTAATTCACTTTCTGCGTCACTCATTTCATGAATAAACTGATAAACATTCGTATGATTCAGAATCAATCTAGATGTGTTTTTGAACTGATTCATGAATTGGTTCATAAAATCTTTTAATTGACTATCACTTATATTCCATTCATTATGTTTATCATTTTTCAAGCAATAACTTACATCTTTATTTTTATATAAATCCCAATTGCGTACTAATTCTTCAAGCGAAGTATAACCATCATTGAAATCTCTTTTTTTGTCCTTTAATTCGTAATTTGAATCATCCTTTTCTGATATTTCAAATAACCTATCTTGATAAAATTCCTCCATTTTTAAAGAATAATAATGATACTCACTTGGTCTCATTTGGTCTGTTACTAATTTATAGAAACTCGTATTTACATTTTCCACTGATGCATCTATACTCATTAATAATTCTCTAAAATCGATGAAGCTGTAATCTTTGTGATTATAATAACCTCTTTTATCTAATAACTCCCAATCTAGCGTTTTTGCTTTTTCCATTCCGAATTTTTCCACTATACGCCTATCTGATTCTTTTAAGCAGGTTATCGGTATTTTGTCATCTAATTCATATTTCACAAAATCTTCAAAAGAAAGGGTACATCTGTAAACACTTGATAATATATACCTAGGGACTTTTAATCTTTTTCCAAATATTTGTCCTCTTCGATATTTATACTCCATTACCATCACCTATGATATCATTCTACCATGAATTTAGTGTTTTTGAATCGAATTACTAAAAAATATTTTATGATTCTTTGAGATAAATAATCAAATTGATTCAAAGGGTTTCTGGAATTTGATATTTTAGGTTTCGTTCTTATGGGAAAGGTTGTAGATATTTTCCATATGATTTAGGAAAACGAAATTAAACGATTGGTTTTTATGCTATAATAAAAGCATCATGAGGTGATGCCTATGTCTAAAATCAGTAATGTTCTTACTATGATTGAATACTTGAGTTCGGGGAAAAAATTTAGTATTCAAGAACTGGCTGAAAGATTAGAAGTTTCTCCACGAATGATTCGTGTTTACAAAGAGGAAATTGAAAAGGCAGGCATCGATATAGAAACTATCAAGGGACCTTACGGTGGGTACGTTCTCAATCAAAATGTCCGTGTTCCACGAAGATTTATTTTACCAAAAGAAATTGAAATTCAAGATAAAGAAATATTCCGTTCTATCAATCGAGCAATAAAAGAAGAAAGAAAATGTAGAATTGAATATTACTCTAAAAATCGTGAAAGTCTTACTAAAAGAATCATTCATCCCTATGATCTCATTCTACTAGGAAATGAATGGGGTGTGGCGGCTTATTGTGAATGGAAAGAAGAAATCAGACATTTTTACTTGAATCGTATCCATACAGTAGAAATTTTGGATAAAATAAAGAACTGACAGATATATTTCCTCTTCTTCTGGTATGGTATTCTTTGAAAAGGAGAAACAATTATGGAAAATATCACTTATGTCACAGGAAACTATGGAAAATATTACTCTGTCAGTCAAAAGGCGCAAAAAGCAGGAATTCCTATGGATTATTACCGTTATGATTTTGAGGAACCAGAAATAGATGATATTCAATTTATTTCTAAAGAAAAGGCGATTCAGGCATATAACCTTTTACATAGTCCTGTTTTTGTCGCAGATTCTGGTTTTTATATTGAGGATTATCCTGGAAAATCGTATTATCCAGGAGCACTTGTCAAGCGAAGTGGCATTGCTTCTAACGTTTCAAAATTACTGGAAACAATGAAACAGGTTCAGAATCGACACTGTTACTTCGTCGATTGTCTTACTTTTTATGATGGAAACGATACGTATCAGTTTTTTGGAGTTAGTCGAGGAACTCTATCTTACGAAATCCGAGGGAATCTGGATGTTACCGCTAAGTCTAATTTATGGGCTGTTTTTATTCCCCAAAATTGTACTAAAACGTTGGCAGAAATGACAGAAGAGGAACGAAATCATCGTCCCGACGGAAGAACGAGTGCGATCGATTCTTTTCTTCTTTGGTATCAATTTATTTATAAAAAGCAGAAAGTAAAAAGGAAAAAGTTCTAATCTTTCAATAAATTAGAACTTTTATATTTGAAATTGATTATAATTTCGATATTTTTTTTGTTTCGCTTCAAAAAACTCTACTTCGATATTCTTTTCTTTTTTCTTGCGATAAAAGATGGGTAAATGTAATTGTTTACTGGCTTGAAATACTTCTTTTTTTAAACCATTTTCACATAAAAAACCAATCGGATAAAAAGGAACCGAATCGATGGCATAAGTAATTTCATTAAAATAAATGGTCTGCGCCATCAAAGTCTTTAAAGTGTATAATCTACGAACCTCTCCATTCGCATAGGCATCCGATTGATTGATTCCTGTAGAATAGGCATCTTTATGAAAAATCATCCCTACCCGATTACTATCTAAGTGGTCATAAATTAGTTTGATGGTTTCACTTCCGCCATAAGCACGTTCTATTCCAAAGAACCATGGATGATTCTCGTCTTGAATACTAACGGATAAATATTTTTTTTCGGCATTTTCTATTTCTTCTAACAAGAAGGAAATGCTTTTCTTGTCACGCATTCCGATAGAGGTATTGTGGACAATCAGTGGTTCTTTTCTGTCACTGATATCATAGATCCAACCATTGGCTGTTTTGGTCGGCGTAACCGATTCTAATTTTAACACGTTTTGATTTACTTCTTCAATTAGTTCTTCTTTTTGTTGATTCCAATCATCATACAAGATTTCTTTTAAGGGAGCATTTTTCCATTTATTATAAAAATCGATTAATTGGGAAGTAGATACCAAAGGAGAGTCCAAATGAACTAGAAACTCATAAATTTCTTGCCCTACTAATTCTCGATGTTGTTCTTGCGCAAACCGTAGTAAGGTTTCTATATCAATTAGTAAATTATAAGGTTCTGTTTCAAAAAGACGACTTACGATCATTTCTTGGAGTACTTGTTTCGAATGTTCTTGGGCGAGTTTTGGATCTTCTTTTCGAAAAGAGGGTAAAACTTTATCTTTGGTTTGAGAAATCTCTGCATCGATAAAATGATTATGCGCTTCTAAATATGGCAAAATCCCCGTTTTTTTCGCTAGGATAGAAAGGCGTCGATAAAATGAATCTTCATCGACTGTTTCAGAAATTTCTTTGATCCATTTTTCATCTTGTAAGAAAGAAGGAACATACGTTTCCCCTACACTATCGATTAATAGGAGAAAATCATCGATATCTTCTAGATAATTTTCCATTACCCAACTTCGCTCTATTACTTTTGCAGCAGGAATACCTAATTGATAAACGAGTTGGTTTTTTGTATAAAGACCATCACATCTTAAAAAATAGGAAACGTAATCCGGTTTTTGATTGAGTTCTTCTATCACCGTGATGGGAGCGTTAGAGAAAAAATCAAATACTAGTTCTGAAAACCGTTCCCATTTCAAACAAAATTCCTGCTGCGCTATTTTCTGATTGGGTGCATGAAACACTTTTTCTTGCTCCTCGTTCATCGAATATTTTGAAGTAATGGCATGAAAAAAGATTTCGTAGGCAGCAACATCTTGGTATTGTGAAAAGTATGAAGAACCTATTAGTAAAATTTGTTCAGCATTTTCGTAGACCCAATCATAGTTGTGTAAAGGAGGTGCTGCGGGAACAGAAAGAAACAACTGGAAAAGCCGAAAACTTTCTTGAATGGATTTTTCTGATTTATCGTGCAATAAATGATAACGAACATTTACGTCAAAACAAGAAATTTCTTCTTCACTTAGTGCTTCCATATGGAACTCTCCCTCCTTCATTTCGATTTTTTCGCTATTTCTAATTTGTTGCCTATTTTACCATTTTTTTCTTCTTTTGTCTATCTTGGAGTTTCCTTTGATGTAGTAAACTAGATGTTGGAAAAAGAAAAGTAATGCACAAAAAAGAGAAAACACTCAAAACTTAAAACTGT
>CANQHQ010000008.1 GCA_947623825.1 uncultured Bacilli bacterium | reverse complement strand
CATGTGGGAGCTGCCATTCTTATGCCCTTATAGGGCTCAACCAAAAACCACTAGTTAAACTAGTGGATTTTTATTTTTCTTTTTTTGATAAACAAAGGCTGCACTTAACTCTTTTTGATTTTCTGGTTCAAAGATGAGATGAGAGTGATATCCCTTTTGATTAAAAAAACGAATGATATCATTTTCGTTTCCATGATGGTCTCTCATGGCTCCAAAATATTTTGTTATATTCAAGTATCCTGCCATGACATCCCCTTTTTCGCTCATAAAAGGGAAGATTTTTTCTTCTAGGAAGTTTTGATATTCTTCCAGAGTTAAGGGAATCTCTTGAAATACATTCGATAGGTATACTTTATCGAATGGTCGTTCTTTTGATAAGTTTACATTCAATATATCTTCTTCTTGATAAGAAATTTTTACTCTTTGAAAAACATGTTTTAAGTAATTGAAAAATTTTGGTTCTAAATAAGGGTTTTTCTTTAGAATAATTTCTTGCAGGTATTGATTTTCTCTTTCTGCAAAATTTTCGATCAATAAACCATTCATTATTTCTGATTTTGGGTAATTGGAGAACAATTTTTCCCAAAAAAAATAAGTGTCTGGTTGTAGGAAAGGTTCTGTTTGTTTGATTGTAGGAAGTCCATTTTCATAGAGACTTTGATAGTAGAATTGTCTATATTCTTCTCGTGTCATGGCTTGAATGGAGGCAAGATTCAATTGAATAAACAGTAGAGCGAGAGGATTTTTATCGATGATGGTTATATCTCGACTTCCAAAAAGAATGCCATTGATGGCTTGTTGACCACTTCCGCCAATCCATAGACTTTTTTCCCATCTTCTCGTTAAGTGTGGAAAGAGAATTCTAGAGTTCTCTGTTTGGGCTTCATATATTCTTAAATTCCGAATTTTTGGATTTTCTTTTTTTTCAATCAGTAAGGAAGCTGTTGAAAGTAATTCATCGGTCTTTGTCATAATTTCCTCCTTGATGCTACTATCAGTATATCATACTTTTGAAAAAATCAAAAATAACTTTCCATAAATTCCTTTTTATAGTACAATTGAATTGTAGGAAATAGGGAGGAAGAACATGGATAGTGAAATAATCAAACTTACAGAAGAAAAAATGCAGAAAGCAATAGAAAATTTAGAGAAGCGATTTACGACTGTACGGGCAGGTCGGGCCAATCCAAGTAGTTTAGATGGAGTTATGGTTGAGTATTATGGGACACCCACACCACTTAAACAACTTGCGACGATTTCGGTACCAGAAGCAAGGCAGTTATTGATTAAACCGTATGATCGAGGATGTTTAAGTGGAATTGAAAAGGCTATTTTTGAATCCAATTTGGGATATA
The DNA here is from genome assembly GCA_947623825.1 of uncultured Bacilli bacterium. Lineage (GTDB taxonomy): Bacteria > Bacillota_I > Bacilli_A > RF39 > UBA660 > Alloscybalousia. The sequence goes on along the minus strand of CANQHQ010000008.1, from coordinate 41,252 downwards.
CACCTAATAATGATGGTGAGACAATCCGAATTATTATTCCTGCCTTGACCGAAGATCGTCGAAAAGAACTTGTAAAACAAGTGAAGGCTATGGGAGAAGAAGCAAAGATTTCTATTCGAAATATTCGACATGAAGCCAATGAAGACATTGAAAAAGAAGAAATATCAGAAGATGAACAGAAGAATTTAACGAATAAAGTACAAGACTTAGTAAATAAGTATAATAAACTTGTAGATGAGAAAGAGAAAGAAAAAGAAGAAGAGTTGATGACAGTTTAACTGTCGAAAGGGGATGGAGTAAGGTGAACGATGAACAGTATCAATTTGATGATTTATCAGGAAAAGTAAAAGAAACAGGAAAGGCAACAGAGGAGCAAAAGGATCAAAAGAAAAGAAATTATTCTGCTCATTTGAAATTTTTGACGATTTGTGCTTCGATGGGATGTGGAACTTTTTTACTAACATCGACCGTAGAAGGTCCCGTAGTGCATGCTTCTACTTCTCCTTCTATGACGGAAGAAGAAGGACCCCAAGCACAAGAAATTTCAGAGGAAATGCCTACGGATTTGTCTAGTGAATCGAGTTCTAGTGAGGTAACAAATGATTCTTCTATTCCTGATGAAGCCGTTTCTCAAGAAAATGAAGAGTCCACTATATCGATGATTTCTCAATCAGAAGAACCGATTCCTTCTTCTAATCAAAGTCAGGAAGAAGAGAAGACAGAAGAAGATCTTCCTATCGATGATATCTATTGGACTTCGACGGAACAGGAAGTGGCAAGTTCGGTTCCGCCAGAGAATACATCTACGAAAGTTTGGTATTATTCTGGAAATTCTACTCCTTTACAGACGGTTGGAGAGGATGTTCAAGTATCTACTCCGATTTGGTCATCCATCGAATTCGACTATGAAAATGTGGTTGGAAAGGTGACTTATGATTCTTTGACTGAGATGGTAGAGGGGGTAGAGAAGAGGCCACCCATCTATCGTACGCCGGAAGAAGCAGTTGCTTCTTCTACAGAAGGGATTCTTTCTTCGGATTCTACGGAGATGCTTTCTTCTGTTTTAGAAAACCCAATCCTAATACAAAATGGAACCCAACGCGTCGTGACGGATTGGGAAGAGATGCGTCATATGCCTATCGAAGACGCTAGTTTTCCACTTACTGTTTCTCATGAAGATGGTTCTTCCCTTACTGGATATTTAAATGGAAAGAATGTCGTAGATGTACTTACCAATCGGATGATATCACAAGTGTCAGATAAAGTGGGTGAAGATTATGGAAAATAAAATTGATAAGATTTTAACCTTAGAAGATGGTAGAAAATACATGATTTTGAATCAAGCCTACTATCATGAAACGAGTTATTTATTTGTTTCGAGATTAGATGAAAATGGAAATTTAACGAACGTTTTTTCCATTATGAAAGATGCGGATGGGGAGATTTCTCCTGTTACTGATTCCCTTCTTTTAAAGGCGATGGCAGAATATTTTAAAAACAATATGTAAATTTTAGAAAGGAAGAGAGACATCGTTCTCTTTTTTCTTCTTAAATTATTTACAAATTTTATAAAATAAGGTATAATCGAGACATCATGTTGAGTTTGACATTGATGAAGAAGTAGTAGTAAGAGCCTCTTTTAGAGAGAACTTGTGGTTGGTGAAAACAAGGAAAAGAAAGACTTATGAATTCGTCTTCGGAGTTCTTAGTAAAAGCTAAGCGTTTGTTCGCGTTAAGAAGAAGAGAGATAGAGAAATCTATAAGTAAGGTGGTACCGCGATAATTCGTCCTTAGTGAGAATTGTCGTTTTTTTATTTATAAGAAATTTCCTTCTGGAGGTATTCTATGAAATGGTTTCGGAAAGCGATTTTAGTGATTCATGGTTTTTGTGGTGGTCTTGTCGATAATGAATTCTTAGTCAATCAATTAGAAACCCATTCTAACTATGATGTGTATGCTTGGACATTGCCTTATCATGAGAAAAAAATTATGTTGGGGGTTCATGCTTCGGATTGGGTAGAGAGTGTGGAGAAGCAAGTTGAGTTTTTAATTCGACATGGATATCATTCCATCTATGTAGTGGGTCATAGTATGGGAGGGGTTCTTGCTTGTCATCTTGCGACGAAGTACCGTGAAGTGAAAAAGTTGGTTTTACTTTCCCCGGCTTTTGATTATTTGAGTTATCATCAATATCGAGACGATTTTCTTCATTTTTGGAAGTTAAAAGAGGACCCTAACGTTGCCTATCATCGGGCTGTTTGGAAAGCCTTTCAGGCACCTTTGCCAGTCGTATTTCAATTTCGGAAATTGGTAAGAGAATATCGTCCCGTGTTGGCGAAAGTGACGGTTCCCTGTTTGGTTTTATTTGGAGATAAAGATGAAGTGGTTCCTTATTCGACACTGGGGTACGTCCGAAGGCATATTGCCAGTAAAAAATTAGATACGACAACGGTTCGGTCAGGTAGACATGTGTTGGTTCGAAGTTCGAGACAAGAAGAAGTGATTTCTTATATAGAAGCATATTTCAAAGGAGGATTGCAATGGAAACGCAAGAGAAGAAAAGAGTTATAATTGAATCTTTAGAAAAAGATATGAAAGAAGTACATTCTAGTAGAGAATGTCAGGATTTAAAAGTAAAATATTTAGGAAAAAAAGGACTGGTAACAGAGTTAACAGCCAATATGAAGGATCTTTCGAATGAAGAAAGAAAAGAAGTAGGGCAGATTTCTAACGAAGTAAAAAATGAAGTAACAGAAAAAATTACGCAGTTAGAGAATCATTGGAAAGAGGAAGAATTAAATCAAAAATTAGAAAAAGAACGATTGGATCTTAGTCTTCCTAGTAAGAAATTCAAAAGAGGAAGTCTTCATCCTTTTCAAAGAATTATTGATGATGTAGAAGATTTCTTTGTTTCGATGGGATACGATGTGATTGACGGACCGGAACTTGAGACAGATGAAAATTGTTTTCAGAGATTAAATGTTCCGATTGGACATCCTGCGAGAGATACGCAAGATACGTTTTATATTGATGCAGAATACCTTTTAAGAACGCAGACGTCTAGTACCCAAGCGAGAGTGATGCAGGCGAATACAGAAAAAACACCGATTCGTATGATTTGTCCTGGGAAGGTGTATCGTCGAGATGATGATGCTACCCATTCGCATCAATTTGGGCAAGTAGAGGGATTGGTTATCGATCAAAATATTTCTTTGGCGGATTTGAAGGGAACATTGGAATTATTTGCGAAGAAGATGTTAGGAGAGGATACGAAAGTTCGTTTTCGACCAAGTTTCTTCCCTTTTACGGAACCAAGTGTGGAAGTGGATGTGACTTGTTTCAAATGTGGTGGAAAAGGATGTCCTCTTTGTAAACAAACTGGTTGGATTGAAGTTTTAGGGGCTGGTGTGGTTCATCCGAACGTTCTTCGTATGGGTGGATACGATCCAGAAGTGTGGACGGGATTTGCCTTTGGAACCGGATTGGATCGCTTTGCGATGTTTCGGTATGAAATTCCGGATATTCGTTACTTGTATACGAACGATATTCGTTTCTTAGAACAATTTGATAGAAAGGATGAGGAAAATGAAATTAAGTAGAAAATTTGTCAGTGATTACGTTTCTATCGATGTCGATTCTAAGACTTTGGCAGAAGATATGACTTCTATTGGAAATGAATACGATTCTTGTGAAAAATTGATTCCTGCGACGAAATTAATTGTTGGAGAAGTCATCGATTGTTACGATCATCCGGATAGTGACCATCTTCATGTATGTAAAGTGAATATTGGAAAAGAGGTATTGCAGATTGTCTGTGGTGCGCCGAATGTCAGAACGGGACTTAAGGTGATTGTTGCCTTAGATGGAGCCGAACTTCCTGGAGGAACGATTCATAAAGGAATGATTCGTGGACAGGAGTCCAATGGAATGATTTGTGCGATTTCTGAACTTGGTTTGGAACACAAGTTCTTGACTCCGAAGGATATTGAAGGAATTCATGAACTTCCTTTGGAAGCAGAAGTAGGAACCGATCCGATTCGTTTTATGGAATTGGATGATGAAGTCATCGATTTTGAACTTACTTCGAATCGTGGAGACTTATTAAGTATTTTAGGAATGGCTTATGAAATTGGGGCTCTTTATGATAAAGAGGTTCGTCCGATGGAAGTTTCTTACAAGGAACAAAAAGAATCGATTGTTGGAAACTTTACGTTGGATATTCAGACAGAGAATTGTCCTTTGTTTTTAGCGAAAAAAGTAGTAGGGGTAACGATTAAAGAAAGTCCTACCTTTATTAAAAATCGTTTGATTGCTTCGGGAATTCGTCCGATTAATAATGTGGTGGATATTTCGAATTACGTCATGTTGGAGACAGGACAACCGCTCCATTACTACGATGCAGATCGGTTAGGAGAAAAACTCATTGTTCGGATGGCCAAAGAGGGAGAAACGTTAATGACTTTGGATTCTCAAAAGAGAACGTTATCTTCTTCGGATATCGTGATTGCGACTGAGAAAGAGGTCGTTGGACTTGCGGGTGTCATGGGTGGACTTACGACAGAGATAGAGAATGATACGAAAAACATTTTAATTGAATCCGCTATCTTCCATCCAACTTGTATTCGTAAGACGAGTAAAAAAGTGTTACGAAGTGAAGCAAGTAGTCGATTTGAAAAAGGATTGGATCCACGAAGAACGTATCTTGCGATAGAAAGAAGTTGTCATTTACTCGAAAAATATGCAGACGCTAAGATTTTATCTGGTATGGTTGAATACAAGAACTTAGATATTTCTGATAAGAAAGTAGAAATATCATTAGAGAAAATTAATCAAGTTCTTGGAATTTCCTTGACCAAAGAGGAAGTTTCTAATATTTTGCGTCGATTACAATTCCCATTTGAAGAGAAAGATGCTTTCTATACAATTACTGTACCAACGAGAAGAATCGATGTCTCGATTAAAGAAGATATCATTGAGGAAGTAGGTCGTATGTATGGTATGGACCGGATTCAAGGAAAATCGATGTGTTTACCGGTTGTTCCTGGAACGATCAATCCTCTTCGTCAAGCAAAACGGTATCTTCGTCGTAAATTGGCGGATTTAGGACTTAATGAAACACTAAGTTATGCGCTTACAAAAGAAGAAGATGGATTCCAGTTTACGACGGTTCGTCCTGATTCTTCAATAGAAAAAGTAAAAGTGTTAGACCCGATGAGCGAAGAAAGAACGACATTACGATATAGTTTACTTCCTTCTCTTTTATCGATTTTCGAATATAATAAAGCCCGAAATCTCAAAGATGTCTCTATTTTTGAGATTGGAAAAGGTTTCTATCGTGATGAAGAAGGATATCATGAAGAAGAGAAGTTGGCCGTTTTAATGACAGGTGTTTATCGTGTTGGTTTAAAGAAAGAATCCGTAGATTTTTATGTGGTGAAAGGAATTATGGAAGACCTTTTAGACTCGTTAGGATATCGTCATCGTTACGATTTGGTTCCGACTGCCGAAGTAAAGGAACTTCATCCAGGACAAAGTGCGAAAATTCTTTTGAATAATCAAGAAATTGGCTTGATTGGAAAAGTGCATCCTTCTCTTGTGAAAGAAGATATTTATGTTATGGAACTCTATCTTGAACAATTATTGGCTTTCCGTGTGAAGAAGATGCAGTACAAAGAAATTTCTAAGTATCCAAGCATCTTAAAGGATGTTGCATTTGTCGTATCGAAAGATCTTTCGGCGAAAGAGATTCAAGCAGTCATCAAGAAAGCGGGAGGAAAACTTCTTACGGATATCGAGGTATTTGATGTTTATGAGGGAGAAAATGTAGGGGAAAACGAAAAGTCAATTGCTTTTTCCTTGACGTTCCAAGATCCTTCTCGTACCTTAAGCGATGAAGAAGTGATGGCTATTTTCAATCGTATTATCGAAGAAGTAGAGAAGAAATGCAAAGCCCAAGTACGGGATAAATAGGAGGGGAGATATCCTCTCTTTTTCTTTGGTTTCAAAAGATGCTTTTTTTCCTTATTCGTGATATACTCAAAGAAGGAGGGGTAGAAAGTGAAAGCATTCTTATTTAGTTTCTTAGGAGTGGTGGTTGGAATTTTGTTCCTTGCCTTACTGATTGCCATATGGTTTCGGTGGATGCTCAATCGCTTTGGTTTTCGAGGAAGAAGTCTTGCGTCTATTTATCAAGAAGCCATGCGGGTAAGAAAACAAAATGCCAAAAAACACAAGCAGGTTTCGTCCTTAACTTCGGTTTTACTTCCGACCATTCAAAACGATTTTCCTGATTTTTCAGAAGAACAATTTTATGAAAAAACAGAGGATGCCATTCGTTCTGTTCTTCAATCTTTGGAACAGATGGATACAAAAAAGTTGAATTCGGATGACTTTTCTCTGATCAAGGATAAGATTCAATTACAAGTAGAAGATGAGAAGGATAGTCGGGTTCAAAGACGGTATGATGACATAATTTTTCATAAACATGCAATAAAGTCTTATAAAAAGTTCAAAGGTATGGTAAAATTAATAGTGTCAAGCTCTTTAGAATATTTCTATGAGGAAAAGGTCGATGGCAAAGTAACGGTTTCTAGCGAGGAAAAGAAGCAAACGAGATATACGACGACCTTTGTGTATATTTATGATACGAAGAAGGCTGGCTTTGATGCCCGTGTCTTAGGATTTGTTTGTCCGAAGTGTGGGGGACCCATCGAAGACATTACTGCTAAGCATTGTAAATATTGTCATAGTGGTATTCATATACAGATTGCAAATATGACTCGTTGTTGGAAAGTGATAGAGCTAACAGAAGACTATTGATATTAGGAGGTAAAAAGAAATGGGTTTAATTAAATCAATGGTTCAATCCGTAGGGGGAACCTTACACGAGCAATGGCAGGATCTCATTCAATGTGAAGAAATGGGAAATCAAATTTTGATGAAGAAAGTGACGACACCATCGGGTCAAATTTCGAAAGGAAGCCGTATTATTGTCGCTCCTGGACAAATGGCAGTTGTTTTAGATTCTGGTGCCATTGTTGATGCGACTGCGGAAGCGGGAACGTTTGAGTTCGATCAATCGACGTCTCCTTCGTTCTTTGGTGGACAATTTGGTGATGTATTTAAAGAAATGTGGCAAAGATTTAAATATAATGGTACACCAGCCAAAGGACAATCCGTTTATTTCTTCAATACAAAGGAAATTCTCGATAACAAATTTGGAACGGCTACGCCGATTGTTTTTCAAGATTGGTCTCATCCCATTCCAAACCAAATGACAGGAACTTACGCTCCAATGAGAGTGGAAGTACGTTGTTATGGAACGTATACGTTCTCTATTTCTGACCCTGTTGTCTTTATGGAACGAATCGTTGGGGTTTCTGACGAATATCGGGTAGAACAAATCACGGATCAAATGCGTGCCGAAGTAATCGGTTCTTTCCAAAACGTATTAAATGAGTTAGGAAGTGCAGAACACAAAGTTCCTGTTTTGGAATTACCAAGTCGTACGGATGAAATCAAGAAAACGATGGATGAAAAGGTATTTGACCAACCGATTCGAGATCGTGGACTACAACTTCGTGGATTTGTCGTAGAAAGTGTTTCTTTAGATGAAGAATCAAGTAAGAAGATCGATAATTACGAATTGTCATCTAACTCTATGATGCAGCAAGGAACCTTGGTTGGTGCTTATGCAAATGCGGTACAAGATGCTGCTAATAATGCCAATGGAGCAGCCCAAGGATTCATGGGTGTCGGAATGATGAATATGGCTAGTGGTGGAATGGTTGGAGGAGCAGTCCAAACACCGTTTGCTGGTAACAAAGAAAATGCTACTTTCCCAGCAGTCGATCCTTATTCTCAATCTCCTGCTTCTTCGGGAACGGGTGCCGCAGCCGCTGGATCACAAAGATTTTGTTCGCAATGCGGAAAACCAGTAACAGGAAACTTCTGTAGTAATTGTGGAGCGAAAGTAGAATCCTAATCTATGATGAAAAAAATCTTTCTTTTGGGAGTCGCGTTTCTCTTTTTCTTGACGGGCTGTTCTAGTCGTTTAGATTCTAATTCTAGTATTGGTCCGAATCAGAATGAGATGATTCCTTCTTCCCTCGATGATGATACCTTACGTACGATGACTTGTACTGGACAAGCGACCGTCAGTGATGGGGTGGAAAGTGAAATATTTTACCATTTGACTTATCGGGGCTTGTATGTGGAACAAATTCATACCGAAGAACGTTTTCATTCTGATAATACGGCTTATTTAAGTGCCTATCGACAATATGTAGAGGAAGGATATCAACCTTATCGCGATTTGGATTATTATCATTATGATGTTACGTTAGATAAGACAGAACTTCGTATTTCCGTCGATATTGACTATACGCGGGTCGATACAAAGAAAATGTTACAGATTGATCCTGAAAACGCTTCCATTATTCAAGATGGAAAAGTTCTAGTGAGTACGATGAAAACGTTATACGAATCGGTAGGGGCAGTATGTGAATAAAAAGAAGGTACCAAGTTGGCGCCTTCTTTCTTTTTGAAAGGAGAGAGACTATGTTAAGCGTAAAAAATATATCAAAGTCTTATGGAACGCATGTAGCGGTGGATCATTTGTCTTTTGAAGTGAATGATGGAGAAATTTTTGGATTATTGGGAGCGAATGGGGCAGGTAAAACGACGACCTTTCGAATGATTATGGGTCTATTGGATCCCGAAGGTGGTTCCATTACGTTAGATGGAAAACCTATCGATTATTCGATGACCGATCGCATTGGGTTTGTGACAGAAGAACGCAGTTTGCTTACCAAATTGACCGTGCGAGATCAGTTGATTTATTACGGAACTTTGAAAGGTATGACAGAAGAAGAAATCGAAAAGAAAACGGACGTTTGGTTAGAACGATTTGGCATCAAAGAATATAAAAATCGAAAGATTAAGGAGCTTTCCAAAGGAAATCAACAGAAAATTCAATTTATTTCTGCGATTCTTCACGATCCAAAACTTTTAATTTTAGATGAACCTTTTTCGGGATTGGATCCTATGAATGTTTCGATTTTTCAAAAGACGATTCTCGAATTGAAGGAGAAGGGATGCTCGATTATTTTTTCTTCTCATCAGATGGAGACCATCGAATTGTTCTGTGAGAAATTATTAATTTTGGTGAAAGGAAAAGTGGTTTTGAGTGGTTATTTGAAGGATATCAAAAAAGAATATCGTCGAAAAAACATTTTTATTCGTGGAGATGTGTCCATCGAAAAAATAAAGAAAGTTCCTGGGGTTCTTGAAATTACTTCTTTTCCAGAAGAGTACTGTGTGAAGATTCAAGATGAAAGCGTGATTGACTCTGTTTTTAAAGAGGTAGCGAAGAAACAGATTACCAAATTTGTGGTGGAGGAACCTAGTTTGAATGAAATATTTATTGAAAAGGTAGGGCAGGCATATGACGAGTAAGTTTTGGTTTTTAGTGAAACAAAGTTTTAATAAAAAAGTAAAGACAAAATGGTTTGTGATTGCGAATCTACTTTTGGCGATTGTCTTAATCGGTATGATGAATATCGATAGTATTATTTCTTTCTTTGGTGGGGATTTTTCAGAAGATATCGAAATGATTGTCATCGATGATGGGAAAGAACAAACCAAAACGGCGATTCCTCTTTTTCAAACGATATTGGAGGAGAGTCAAGAATCTTTCGGATTGGATGGAAAGTTTCAAGTTACCGAAGAGGAAATTTCTGATTCTGAATTAGAAAAAGAATTACAGGATACCGAAAAAGTAGGAGTTGTGTTATCTTTTAATGAGGAAAAGGGGTTAGTAGCCAAGATTGTTTCTCATCAAAAAATAGAATCGGTTTCTTATCAAGCCATTGTGCAATCTCTTAATTCGACGAAAATGGAACTCAGTTTGCTTTCTTCTTCGATTGATCCTGAAGAATTAGCGAAGATTACTTCTCCTATTGAGATTGATCGGGTCATTTTAGATGAGGCTGCCAAAAATGAAGACGAAAATATGGCGATGATTATGGGAACTGTGTTTCCGACCGTGATTTTACCATTCTTTCTCTTAGTCGTCTTTTTGGTTCAAATGATTGGTTCGGAAATTAATGAAGAAAAATCGACACGTAGTATGGAGATTATTATTTCAAATGTCAGTCCGAAAGTGCATTTCTTTTCGAAAGTATTGTCTTCCAATGCCTTTGTTTTGTTTCAGGGCGCCCTTTTACTTCTTTATGCAGGGATCGGTTTCTTTGTGAGAACCCATTGGGGAGTTACTACTAGTAGCGGTATTACCGATACGATTTCTGGTATTTGGAGTATGGTAGTAGAGAGTGGAATCAAAGATCAATTACCTATGATTCTCGTTGTGACGCTTGTATTAATGATTTTATCCTTTATTGCCTATTCTTTAATCGCAGGTATTTTGGCTTCGATGACTGTCAATATGGAAGATTTTCAACAAATTCAAACACCTATTATGATGATTTGTCTTTTGGGTTACTATTTGGCGATTATGGCTGGTATGTTTGAAGGGTCTTTGTTCATTCGTCTATTATCGTATGTTCCATTTCTTTCTTGCTTACTCGCACCGGCGCTTCTCGTCGTGGGACAAATTGGACTCATCGATGTCGTCATTTCTATTTTGATTTTGTGCTTCTTTAATTATTTGATGGTTAAATATGGACTTCGCATTTATAAAGTTGGAATCCTCAATTATTCTACTGATAAATTATGGAAGAGAATTTTTGAGGCGACTCGATGGAAAGAAAAATAAGAAGAAAAAAGAGACATTCTTTTCTCTTCTTTTTCTATTTATGGTAAAATAAAGTTAATAGGAAGGTGGAGTTATGGATAAAAGCGATTTAAAAGACGTCGATTTTGAAGTTTTATGGGAAGGGGTTCCTTGTGGATTATGGGAACGTTTTTTGACGTTGATTCATATGAACTTTACGAAGTATCAAATTACTAAGGATGAACTCATTGTTACGTCTGGATTTTTTAGGCGTGTTTCGAATTCTTACGAGTTATATACTTTGAAGGATCCCGATATGAGTGAGACTTTGTTTGATCGAATGTTAAAGATTGGAACGGTTTCGGTAACAGTCGATACGCACAGTAGTAGTGAAAGAGCGGGAGAAACGGTTTATTTGCGACATTTGAAAGAGGCGGCGAAAGTAAGAAAATTATTACGCGATGCGATTGAAGAAGATGTAAACGAAAGAAAAATTACTTATTTTGATAAAGTATAGTTAGGAGTTTTTCTTTGTTTGATGACGGATTGGGAGTGGAATATGGATCTTAAAACGAAAGGGAAAACTTATTACTATGATTGGCGTTGTCGTTCTTCTTGTCAGAGATTGGGAATTTCGGAAGAACTTTTTCGTGTTCTTTTGGATCGAATTCAGATGCCTGGGGCAGAAGAGTTGCTTTCTTTGATTCAGAAAAGTAAAACGAAGGAAGAATGGAAATCTTCTGTGATTCAGTATATGAAACAGAAGAAGCATTCTATTTTAGGACAGTATTTTTTATTAGGAACGATTACGGGAACTTATTCCTTTGTCTCTTTAGATGGAATCGATACAAATTCTTTTGATTTTGATCATTTCAAAGAATCTTTGACAGAAAAGGCTTATACCAATTTGAGAGAACATTTTTACGATTATGTCCTTGAAAACAATGGGCGAAAAAATTCGTTTTTGTGGAAGGAAACCGGTTACGATTATACTATGGATTTAGAGAAAGAACGATGTCTTACCGTGTTTGATGCTGTTTTTTCAGGAAAGAATTCTTTCGAAGATGGGGCTTGGACTCAGATGGGAACCATCGCTAGAAATTATATTGTATCGATAGTGGGAATCTATGGTTATGATATGATTGAGTCTCATTTTGATTTTATTTTGTATGATTTAGAAGATTTTTCTTCTCGAAATCTTCCATTGGAAGAGAGAAAAAAGGACTATCTAGAGAAGGGGACTCTTTCGGATTCACAATTACAAAAAAGACAATCTTTAGGAAAGTTAAAAGAACGGTTAGAAAAAATCGATAACGAAGAAGCCAAAACTTTATTACGGCGCCTTGAACCTCTTTTGGAGGCGAAGGATGATTCACAAGAAATAGAAGATTCTTTTTTAGAATATCAAGTTCTTTTTCGAGAGGATATTTTAAATCATCTTTACCTTCCTAAAGAAGAGAAAACCTTCGTGGAAGATTTTCGTGATTTAAAACCTCAGTTACTTCATCTATTTTTTCGTAATCCTGAGAAACATAGGACTGCTTTAGAAGAACAAATCAAAGAAGAGATCCTTGCGGAACGAAAGAAATCTTCTTCTTCTGAGTGGACCGAGGAGGAAGAAAAGGAGTTTGAGAAAAGAAAAAATCTTTTAGAGGCACAGTTAGATCCTCTACAAGTCAATTATTCTTTCGATAATTTCGGTCAATACACCGATTCTAGTGGCTTACTTTCTTATCATTCTGATACGGATAATCAAATTTCTGCGACCATCTTTTCAGAAGCGTATTTTCTAAAGGGAAATGCGGCATGGTATCTTGGAGTTGGTTTTAATCGAGAAGGAGTCGTTCCAGAAGCTATCGCTCTTTCTTCTAGTCATTATATTACAACCAATAAAGGATTAAACAATTTGACTTATCAGGATGAAGATTTTTCTATGTTGGAGGCTCCTTATTCGGAATTGGTTTCGAATGATGGGAAATCCGAGGTTGTTTTGTTTCGTCGAAATCTAGATTATGATACCAAAGGAAGTTATCTTTTCTTATCCATCGATAGTTCCGATGTGAAAAAAAGTCAAGAATATTTAGAAAAGGCGACTGCAATGGCAGAAACGAATCATTTCAAACTGGTTGTATATGATCTTTATAAAATTAAAAAAAGTTATGAAGCCTGGATCAATCAGAAAGAGGAAGTGGAAGAAATGAAAGAAGAGATTTCTTCTTCTCATCGGAAGTAACAGAGAAGTTGTTTTATGGAGGTAAAAAGATGAAAGTTTATCAGATGAAGTGTCCTGCTTGTGGTTCTAAAATTGATGTAAAAGAGGACCAAAAGACATTTTTTTGTTCTTATTGCGGGAGTAAGTTATTTTTTGATGATGGTGTTCAACGCATCGAAGTTCATAATACAGAACATAAGATTTATACGGATGAAGCAAAAATCAAAGAGAATGATCGAAAGGAAAAAGAATTGTTTTATCGTGATAAGCAGGATAAAAGAAATAATTGGATGGCTTTTGGTCTAATCGGACTGTTATTATTTATTTCACTTGTGTTTACGGGAATAGGACTTTGGTACGAACGGGAAGAAGCTCCAGGCGAAGGGGAAATCGCGATTCCGATGAGTGCGAAAGCATATCATGGAGAGAATTATAAAGAAGTGGTTCATGAACTAGAAGCAATGGGATTCGAAAATATCGAAACGGTTCCTAAAGAAGACTTAGTGACAGGATGGATTACGAAAGAGGGAGAAGTGGCGAGAATTTCTATTGCGGGAGATTCGAAATTTGAAGAAGGAGAAATTTTTTCCAAAGAGGCAGATGTCATTGTGACGTATCACACTTTTAAAAAGTAAGAATGATTTTACAAAAACTGATGATAAAAATGCGTCACTTGCGTCAATTAAAGGCATGGGGGGTACCTACCTGAAAACAAGTGCTGTAAGTGTCATAATATGTTAAAAAAATAGTAAAAATTTAACATATTTCATAGATGTGTAAAAAAAACATATATATTGGACGTATATATGTTTTTTTGTATCAAAATATAGAATATTATAATAATGTACCGATAACGGTATAAATGTATTGACAAATTGTACCGATAACGGTATAATGTAATCAGAGGTGAAAAATATGGAATTTATGACTACGAAAGAGGCTGTAAAAAAATGGAATATTAGTGAAAGAAGAATTAGAAGATTATTGCAAGATGGAAGAATTGAAGGTGCTGTTAAAGTGGGTAATAATTGGAATATTCCTATTCATGCTAATAAGCCAGCTGATAAAAGAAGTATGAAATTAGATAATATTGAATTTAAACTTGAATTACCTGATAATTATTTTGATGAAGTTGATGAATTAAACGAAAAATTAAATTCTAAGAGACCTATATCAAAAGAAACATTGAAATCTTTGAAAGATTCTATTAATTTAGAATGGACATATCATAGTAATGGTATAGAAGGGAATACATTAACTTTAAGAGAAACCCAGATTGTTTTAGAAGGTATTACTGTTGGTGGTAAATCATTAAAAGAACACTTAGAAGCTATTAATCATGAACAAGCAATATTATTCTTAGATGATCTTATGAAAGATAAAGAACCGATTACAGAATGGAATATTAAAAATATTCATCAATTAGTATTAAAAGGAATCGATGATGACAATGCTGGCAAATATAGAGATGAGAATGTAAAAATAAAAGGTGCTGCACATATTCCACCAGATTATTTAATGATTCCTGAATTAATGGAAAAATTAATTGTTAACTATGAGGATTGGAAAAAATATCATCCAATTATTAGAGCGGCATTATTACATGGTGAATTAGTTAAAATCCATCCATTTGTCGATGGTAATGGTAGAACTTCCAGATTAGTTATGAACTTATCTTTAATGAATAGCGGATATCTTCCAGTAATCGTAAAAAAAGAAAAAAGATTAGAATATTATGATGTTTTAGATAAGGCACATACTACTGGAGATTATACAGACTTTGTTAAATTAATTAATGAATTAGAAATTGAAATGTTAAATAAATATTTAGAACTATTATAGTTTAAAGAGAAAGTATGCTTTAAAAACAAAATATTGAATAAAAAACTGTGGTTTATTTTCGGTCACAGTTCGGTCACAATTTTATTAAAAAATTGTGATTTTTTTGGCTTTTTCTTTCTTTTCTAGTAATGTCTCTTTTTTTCCTTTTGTGGAATTTTCTATTGAAACTACAGACTTTTCTCGTGAAATTTGTTACAATAAAGGAGGGAAAAAGAGCGAATTCTAGTTGTTCAATTTTTGGATTGGACTCTTAAGAGTTAAACAAGGAAAAAAGATAGAAAAGAAAGGAGTGAGAAGATGGAACAGACGTCTTTATTTGAAGTTCCTATGAGTGAACCTTTGGCTTCTCGGATGCGTCCTAGGACGTTAGACGAATTTGTGGGACAGGAACATTTGATTGGGGATGGAAAAATTTTAAGAAGAATGATTGAAAGTGATCGTATTTCTTCTATGATTTTTTGGGGACCTCCGGGTGTTGGTAAAACGACATTAGCGCGTATCATTGCAAAGTGCACACAGTCAGAGTTTATTACTTTTTCAGCGGTGACTGCGGGAATTAAGGAAATCAAAAAAGTGATGGAAGACGCAGATAGTAATCGAAAATTAGGAATTCAAACCATCGTTTTTATCGATGAAATTCATCGCTTTAATAAGGCACAACAAGATGCGTTTTTGCCATTTGTTGAGAAAGGTTCCATCGTTTTAATTGGAGCGACGACAGAAAATCCTTCTTTTGAAGTCAATAACGCTTTACTTTCTAGATGTAGAGTCTTTGTATTAAAACAATTATCCAGTGAAGATATTTTTGTATTATTGAAGCGAGCGATTTCTGATGAAAGAGGTTTTGGTAAAGAGAAAATAGCGATTACGGAGGATGTGTTACATCTTATTGTAGAATTTGCGAATGGTGATGCGCGAACGGCTCTTACGATTTTGGATATGCTTGTGACAAATGGGGATGTAGCCCAAGATGGGGCAATTGAAATTAATCAAAAATTGGTAGAGGATTGTTTATCTAAGAAAACGTTAGTTTATGATAAAAATGGGGAAGAACACTACAATATTATTTCCGCGCTTCATAAATCAATGAGAAATAGTGATCCAGATGCGGCTGTTTATTGGCTTTCTAGAATGTTGGAGGCAGGGGAAGATCCTATTTATATCGCGAGAAGAATTACTCGTTTTGCTTCGGAGGATATTGGATTAGCGGACACCAATGCTTTGAATGTTGCGATTCATGCTTATCAGGCTTGTCATTTGATTGGGATGCCCGAATGCAATGTGCATCTAACGGAAGCTGTCATTTATATGTCGTTGGCGCCAAAGTCGAATGCTTGTTATGTGGCTTATCAATTGGCAAGTTCGGATGCTAAGAGAATGTTGGCAGAACCCGTTCCTCTCGTCATTCGAAATGCGCCGACCAAGTTAATGAAAGACTTAAACTATGGAAAGGGATATCAATATGCTCACGATACGGAGGAGAAGGTTACGACGATGGAATGTTTACCTCCTTCTCTTACGGGAAAAGTTTATTATCATCCTACTAGTCAAGGAAATGAGGTTCGGTTTAAAGAACGGTTAGAACAGATTAAAAGATGGAAAGAGTCTCATAGAAATCCTACCGAAAAAGGAGAATGATTTTTTCTTTTTTTCATCCCTTTATAATAATTTTTTTTGAAAGGAACATGACAGAATGATTGAGGTAAAAGAGATTTCCATTCGTGAATTTCAGGATGATATTTATCATCAATATGTTCTTTTGTTTCCAGAAAAAGAAAGAAGGGAATGGAAGAAAATTGAAAGAACGTACGCGGAAGGAATCGAAAAATTTTACAAGATTTTATTAGGAAAACGAATCATTGGCTTTTTTCTCCTTGAAACGTTAGGAGATTCTTATCCTTTTTATTTGGATTATTTTGCTATTTTTGAGGAATTTCAAAATCAGGGATACGGTTCCAAAGCGATAGAAAAATTGTGTAAGGATATTGTTGGGGAAAGAGGAGTGATAGGAGAAATTGAAAAAGTATCTTCTGAAGACCCTGTTTCTTTTAATCGTTATTCTTTTTATAAGCGACTTGGTTTTCGAGAAGTGGATTCTGAATATTTGTTGTATCAGGTTCTCTATACGCCAATTGTTTTGATTCCTTCTCAATCTTTTTCAAAAGAACAATTAGATTCCCTCTTTTTTGATTATTATCGAGTTAATTGTGGGGATGAGATGGAAAGAAATTGTAAGATCATTCGGTAGTTGTTTTCTTTTTAAGAAAGGAGGGGTATCGTGCCATTATCTGATTTAAAAAAGGAGTATGATCAATTACAAGTTCAATACGGAGCGAAAGAGTTAGACTCTATTTATTTTGGTGGGTGTGAAAAAAATCCTGATATTTGTTTTGTATTTATGAATCCTACTGGTAAAAATATTGCGAGTGATAAATCATGGAAAGGACGAAAATCTCCTTGGCTTGGAACCAAAAATATTTGGAAATTGTTTTATCAGACCCATTTGTTAAGTGAAGATGTCTTTCAGAACATTCAAGAGAAGAAACCAAAGGATTGGGATTATGAGTTTTGTGATTTTGTTTATGAGGACATTGCTCGGCATAAAGTGTTTATTACGAATTTAGGAAAGTGTACGCAACTAGATGCGAGACCCTTACCAGATGATGTATTAAAACAATATCTCGATTTGTTGTTTCAGGAAATTGATATTGTTCGACCGAAGGTAATTATTACATTTGGAAATCAGGTTAGTTCCATTGTTTTAAATAAAAAAATTTCCGTATCTGAAAATAGGAAAATTTGTCATGAAATTGTCATTCATCAAAATCATTATCCCGTTTATCCGGTTTTTTATCCGGTAGGAAATGGTATTTTTCATATTCAACAGTCAATAGAAGATATCCTTTGGATTATAGAAAAGGAAAAAGAGGAGGTATGTCTATGAAAAAAATATTATTTGCGACAAGTAATGAAAGTAAAGTAAAAAGATTTAGAGAAGGACTTTTGAAGCACGGAATTGAAATCGTCACCCTTCGTGAATTTGGTAAAGAGATTGAGGTAGAGGAAAATGGAAAAAATGCGATAGAGAATGCTAGAATTAAGGCTAGGGCTTATGCCTCTTCCACATCTTTACCGGTGTTGGCGATGGATGACAATTTATATATCGATTCGATTCCTTCCGATAAACAACCAGGAATGTTTGTTAGAAGGGTGAATGGGAAACGACTTTCTGATGAAGAGATGATAGAATATTATTCGAATTTGGCGCATGTCTATGGGGATCATGGAAAACTTACTTGTCGATGGGTTTATGGTATTGTGATTCTTTGTCATGGGAAAGAGTATACTTATACATGGAGTAAAGAAGATTTTTATATTGTCGATCAACCATCTCAAAAGACGCATCCTGGCTATCCTTTGGATTCGATATCCATTCATAAGAAATTGAATAAATATTTTATTGATATTACAGAAGAAGATAGAAGAAATTTAAAGGAATCAGAAGAAGATGTAATCGAATTTATTGTGAACAGTGTGGAGGAGAAACCCTCTGTCTAAAGAATGTTTTGTAATAAAAAAAGATATGGAGGGAAAAAATGGATTCATACCGGATTGTGATGACGTTCTGTGATAAAGAAGAAATTGCCAATCGAATTGTAGAAACTTTATTAGAAAAAAGATTGGTAGCGGGAAGTCAAGTTAGTAAGGTTCATTCTAAGTATTGGTGGAACAATCAATTAGAAGAATGTGAGGAGTATAAACTAGAGTTTCGGACCAAAGAAAGTAAGTTTGCGGAAATTGAGAAAGAAATCAAGAAAATTCATGACTATGATGTTGCAGAAATATCGAGTTATGAAGTGAAAAATGCAAGTACAGATTTTTTTCGTTGGATTGATGAAAATCTGATATCGGAGGAAAAGGAAAAACTATAGAATCAAATTAATATAATAACTGGAAATTTTATCAAAATTAAAATCCAATAGATTGTAGAAAATTAGGTTAAAATAAAGGAATGGTGTTATATGAGTATCATTACAAGTGCAAGTGGTTCTTCATGTTGGAGAGGATTCGATTATTATAAATGTAAAAAAGTCAGAAATGTAAAAAAATTAAATAATAACGAATATACAAGTGTTGTGTCAGGGAATCAAGATTATGATGTTTATCTTAATTTAGAACATCCTAGAAAATCTACTTGCAATTGTCCCTTAGCTAATGGTAAGCGTATTATTTGCAAACATATTGTTGCAACCTATTTTAGTGTTGTTCCCAATAGTGCTAAAGATTTTGAAGAAGAGCAAGAAAGATTACAACAAGAATATGAAGAATATGAGGAAAAACAATATGAAAATGTCATAAAGTATTTACACAAGATGTCTAAAAAGGAACTAATAGAAGAATTAGTTTATGTTTTCGATTATGCTCCTGAATGGATTTATGCTGATTTTATAAGACGAAACGATGTTAAAGACTCATGATTTTTATATTAAATTATTAAAAAACACGATTCATTAGAAAAAGAGGTAAATGAACTCCTTCATGGGATTCAGGGTTCCGATAACATCTTATGGGTACAAATTTATTTGCAAATCAAGCGGAATACAGAAGGGTACTCCCATAGATACTTTTCCAATCGAAAGTTAGCGTGCTCTTCTAAAAAAAAGAAAAAATTATACAAAAAGAGAAAAGTAAACAATTTCACTTTTCTCTTTTTAACATACTACTTTCTTATTTAATCTCTACTTAAATTAGTATCTATTGTTTCGGCGAATTTTTGTTGGAATAATTTTGTTAGATGTCTATAATATTTAAGGTTTATTGCTAGAATATCTTTGTTTTCCAAAATAATGAATTATAATTCGTCTCCAATCTTTATAAAATGCATATATTCGAGAGATATTATATTGAATGAAAGTCTACTAACGATTTAAGTTATAAAAAAGAACAAGTTTATGATGCTCTTATGTGGATTAAGCAATAGATAGGTGTATATCTTGGCAAAACTATTTAGATGACTCAAAAGAAAACAGAGAAAAAGAAAAAGTAGTATGTAGTAAATTTAGCAGTAAACTACTAAACTTACCTTAAAATTAATGTTATAATATTTAATGAAACAAATGTAAGTTGTAGAAATGGAGAAAGATGATTCACTTACAAAATATAGATAAAAGTTATGTAAAAAACAAAAGAAAAGTCAATGTATTGAAAAATATTAACTATAAATTTGAATCAAAAAAATTTTATTGTATTATGGGAAAAAGTGGCGCAGGAAAATCCACACTTATACAAATGCTAGGTCTTTTACTTTCACCTAGTAATGGGGATATATATTTAGAAAAAACAAATGTGGCTGGATTATCCGAAAATGAAAAAGCAGATATAAGAAACAAAGAAATTGGTTTTGTTTTTCAATCGTTCTATTTAAATCCTCTATTAAATGCCTATGAAAATGTTATGCTTCCTGGATATATAGACAAAAAATCCACTTTAAAAGAAAAAAAAGAAAGGGCTTTTTTACTATTAAAACAAATGGGACTAGAAAATAGAGAAAATCATTATCCGAAAGAATTATCAGGTGGAGAACAACAAAGAGTAGCGATTGCTAGAGCATTGTTTCATGATCCAAATATAATACTTGCGGACGAGCCAACTGGCTCTTTAGATCCAGAAAATGAAAAACATATTTTAGAAATATTAAAAAAGCTATCGAGAAAAGGAAAATGTGTGATTGTGGTAAGTCATAATGATGCTGTAAAAAACTATGCTGATAAGATTTTATATATTGAAAAAGGTACTTTAAAAGAGGTGAAAAAATGAGAAACATTTTTCACTTATCTTTTAAATTTCAATTTAGAAAAAAAACTACAATTTTGAATATTATACTTATATCGTTATCGTTTTTAATTGTTTTGGGTATAAACACTTATTCTGATTCGGCAATGAATTATATGGAAAATGGTGTATATAAATCTATTTATTTTAAATCACTTGAAGTTAGTGTTAGAGATGATGAGGATAGGAGCAAAGTAAGAAAAGATTTGGAAAATTTAGAAAATGTATCTTTAGTATCAAATTTTTATTCTTATAGTGATATTTTAACTTCAAAAGATCTTTCTAATAAAAAATTATCTGGTGAAGTCCAAATACACGTTTCAAACAATGATTCTTTGCCTCAAATCATTAAAGGTACAAAATTTCCTGGCAATCAAGAAAACTATTTAATTTGTCCTAAAAAACTATATTCAACATCAAATACAGATTCACTAAAAATGATTTCATCAAATTATGCGATTGATATGAATCAATTTTTAAATAAGAATGTTACCTTTTCATATAAAAGCAATATGGAAAAATACAATTATGACATATCATTTAAAGTGATTGGCTTATATGAAAATAATAGTTATTTAGATGCAAATGTTTGTTTTACTCAAGAAAAATCTTTGGAAGAAATTGCTAAAAATAAATATGCTGATGATTATGATAAAGAAAATGGAATATCTAATTTAGACTATCAAACAAGTTTATTTGTTCAAGTGGATCATTTAGATAATATGGAAAAAGTAAATAATCAAATATCAAGTTTAGGATATCGTTCGGAACTTAATGCAACGGTAATTGAATCTTATTTTACTGATATAAAAGATACTGCTCAAACAATATCTGCAATAGTAATAATCATAACAGCTATATTGTTACTAGTCATTGCATTCAAGCAATATAGTGAAGATACAAAAACTTATAAACTATTATCATATTTAGGTTATAAAAAAGCACAAATAAATAAAGTTGCAATAGTTTCAAATATGATACAAATAGTGATTTCTCTATTTATATCATTCGTTATTTTCGTTATATTTTACTTAATTTTTAAATTATTACTTAACTACTATCCTTATTTATTGAATAATTGGAAAGTATGTATCAATTATAAGTCTATAATAGTCGTTTTGGTAACTATTTTACTTTCATCATTTGTTAGTATAGTAGTTAATATGTTTCGTTTCAATAAGGGTGAATGTAAATAATGTTAGGTTTAATTTTAAGTGGATTTAGAGAGAAGAGAATTTATCTTATATCTTTAGTTTTATTTTTGCTTGGTTATCTGGTTCTTTTGGCTTTGTTTTCGATATATAATCATTATAACTATAATATTAGTATTTTAAAAAATGAACCTATAAACAGAGGTGTTGAAGTATATACCAGTGATGTTCAGGTTATTAAATCTTATAAAAGCAGTATAGAAAAATACTATCCTGTTTTTGCAAATCAAGAAGTAAAAAAAGATAATAAATACTATGATTTTAACTCTTGGAATAATGATATTAAATTATCTCTTGGGGAAAATCCTAAAAATGAAAACGAAATTGTTGTTTCACAACGGCTATACAATAATTTAAAATTAAATGAAAAAGACTATAATAAAGTTATAGAATATTCTATCAATAATACTACACAAAAATTTTATATTGTAGGTGTAACTAATAATAATCAAGCTGATATTTATATGAATACAAAAGATTTTACATCACTTTTCGATACTGATCCAAATAGATATTATGTTTTAATAAATAATTATAATAATGTTAATAAATTCATAGCGAATATGATGGATAATGGCTTGACAGCTAATTTATATGATTCAACAATCCAAACTCAAATAGATTCAATGGAAAATTTAAAAAATATATATCAAATTATAATGTGCTTTATTATCATTTTAATATTTCTATTCTTGCTAGTAATAGTTAAAAATAATATTTACCACGAAGATAAGAATATCGCTATTTTTAAGGCTATTGGATATAGAAACTCAAAAATTTTAGGTATCATTTTAGCAAGATTATTTATTATATCTTTAATTTCCTATGCAATAATGCAAATTATATCTTTTGTAACATTTAGTTGTTTTAATATATTTAGTCAGTATGGTTTAACTTTAAGTAATATTTTATTGTATAATACATTTACTATGGGAATCATATTTTTACTAATTTTAATGAATACAATTTTTTATAGAAATAAAGTTGTCAAAATGAGTGTGATGGATGTCTTGCAGGATTTTTGATTTATATGATTAAAAAAAGAACCGAAATTCAAAAGAAAGGTCAGTAAAACGGATGCTATTGGTATAATATCAAAAGCTGGAAGATATGGTTTACAAACATAAAGTTATGACTATGAATGATGGATAAACGTAACGGATAAATTATTAAGATTTAGAGAAAAAATGTTTTGACACAGTCTGGTAAAATAACGCATAAAGAAGCAGTAGATAAAGCTAAAACTGAATATGAAAATACAGGGTAATTTAAGATTAAAAATATATATCTTCGATGAATGAATTTTACAATAAATACTTTAAAGAAAGTAAAAGGTACTGGTGATAAGAATGAATGAAAATAAAACAAACATCAACTGATTGTTTAACTAGAATTTTAATGAATTTATATAGATAAGTAACATAAGCAAAGGATATGATAATATGTCAAAATATAATATTTCAGGTATGAATGAAAATACGTATCAATTGTTATATGGTAGTGAAAAATCCGAAGTTACTATTTCCGATAAAAATGTTAAAATGCTAATGACAATAGATACATTTACAAAAATATTTCATAAAAAGTTTTTAGATAGAATGATAGAATTAAATAAAGTTAAAAAACTTGGTATTCATTTGGATGATATTAAATATAACGATGATAAAAATATGTATGAATATATGGAAGGTGATTCAAGTGTTTCTTTTAAAATATTTTCAGATCAAATATTAGAAGCTCCCAAAGAGATTATTAAAGAATTAGAATCAGATAAAAGAAAAGGAAAATGCCATCATAGAACTATGGAAATAGCATTATCATTTGAAAACTCTAAAATATTAACTGGTATGATTCATTTTGGGAATCATAAAGCATTACATTCTGTTTTATTAACTAGTGATGGGAACATCATTGATTGGACTAGAAATATGATTACTGATAAAGATACTTTTTATAAAATGTATGATTTTATTTTAATAAGTGAAGTTGATCCATTAAATTTAGATGATGATATAAATCTTTTAAGTCAATTAGATATAGATAGTAAAGTATATTTAACTTTTAGAGATGAATTAATGAGAGATATAGAATTAAATAAAGACGTCTTTAACAGTGAATCCAATAAGAAAAGATAGCCTAGAAAATTAAAAACTAATATAATAATATAAAAGGAAGTGATTTAAATGGAACATCGACAAAATTCGACAAATATCAACTGGTATCCTGGTCATATGGCTAAAACAAGGAGAGAAGTTCTAGAAAAGTTAGAACTTATCGATGTAGTGTACGAAGTAATCGATGCTAGAATGCCAATTAGTTCTAAAATCGCGGATATTGATACATTGATTCGTAATAAACCGCGTATTTTAATCGTGACGAAATATGATTTATGTGATATAATGGTAACAGATGCAATATTAAAAAAGTATGAGGAACAAGGTTTCATTGTCATTCCTGTCGATTTAATGAGTGGGAAAAACGTTTCTAAAATTGTGAGCTGTACGAAAGTAGTAATGGAAGAAATGAATCGAATTCGAAAAGAAAAGGGAATGAAACCTAGAAGTATTCGGGCTTTGATTCTCGGTGTTCCTAATGTAGGTAAAAGTACTTTGATTAATCGTTTGGTTGGAAAAAAGGTAACGGCTGTTGGAAATCGTCCAGGGGTTACGAAAAATTTGGGATGGATTCGTATTCATAAAGATATTGAATTATTGGATTCTCCTGGTATTTTGTGGCCAAAACTTGAAAATCAAAGACAAGCATCTATTTTAGCTTTATTTTCGGCAGTGAAAGAAGAAATTGTAGATTCCTCTTTTTTAGTGCGTTTTTTGATTGAAATCATGATGGAATATTATCCAACACGCTTCTTGGAACGTTATCAATTATCTTCGGTAGATGTCGAGCATTGGGAAGAAACGGTTTTAGAGATTGCGAAAAAAAGAGGATCTCTTGGTAAGGGCGGAGTATGTGATT
Source organism: uncultured Bacilli bacterium (assembly GCA_947623825.1). GTDB lineage: Bacteria > Bacillota_I > Bacilli_A > RF39 > UBA660 > Alloscybalousia. The sequence goes on along the minus strand of CANQHQ010000008.1, from coordinate 16,450 downwards.
ACGAAAAAACCTATTCCTTAATATTGAACGATTTGAAAGATGGCTTATTTGGACCTATTACATTGGATCGAGAAGAAGATAGGTAGAAAGAGTAGAAAGTGGTGTTTTTTTGTGGAAGATCGTGTATTGAAAGTAAAAAAAGTAAAAGACAAATATTATATTAGAATGTTTGAGGGAGATCAGTTGCTTGGACGTGGATACATTCGTTCTCCAGAACAGTGGGAGGAAAAATTTCCAGAATTATCGAGGGATATTATCGATTCTTGGGATGATGAGCAAAGTCAAAGTAGAACTTTTCAGTTGTATAATGATCAAAAAAGAGGAGAATATTTCGTTATTGAAGATTTTGGAGCCAATTCAGATGATGATTTTTATCAATCTCTTCCTACAGCGATTGTGAAGGAAAAAACCAAACCAAAGAAGGTAAAAGAGATTAAGAAGGCTAATCCAAAAGTCATTGCTTTAGTGGCAGGAGCTACCTTTTTAAGTGCCGCTATGATTGTAGCATCTGTTTCATTGGTTACTCGTTTAAAAGGAAAGCAGGGAGAACAGGAGTTGAAAGTTTCGCCGATTCCTTACGAAACAGAAATCGAAGAAGAGACACAAGAGATTCCTGAAACAATTCCTGAAAATGTTCCTTCCGAAGTAGAAGACAATGCACTTCCTACTGAGGCAGCTATCGAAGAAGAACCAGAAAAAGAGGTTCGAATTCAATTATATGACCAACCACTTTTGCCTATCGATTTAAATTTGTGTATGCATGAAGTTTCTTTGGAATTTCCAGAAGTACCGTACCGGGCTTTGATTACGATTGCGCATATTGAGTCACGGGGTGCTTTCAATAATAGTGGAGTAGTGGTCGAGAATAAGAATGGTACAAGAGATGTCGGGTACATGCAGATTAACTCTTCTAATTTTGAATATTTAAAAGAACAACTTGGTTATACGGAAGACCAAATTATTCATGATGATAAAGTAAATATTCGATGTGCAGCGAGATTGCTTCAGGATTTTGCGCGAAGTAATCAAAGACGAAATAATGGGGAAACGAACTTGGTTGAACTTTTTGGACAATATAATGGTGGTTCGAATTATGATCAACCTTCGACTCAACCATATCGGATGCTTGCTTTAGAGGCTTTGAGTGAGTTTTATAACGAGGATCACGTTATCGAGGTGACCCCAGAAGGAGTGGTTGTTGAAAGTGGTGTCTCCAAATAAAACAAAAGAAGTCGTGGATCTTTATCATTACGAAAAGGAATTGTGGAGGCAAGGAATTTCTTACATTGCTGGGGTAGATGAAGTAGGAAGAGGGCCTCTTGTCGGACCGGTTGTGACTGCTTGTGTGATTTTACCTCCTGATTTTGTTTTGGAAGGATTGACGGATTCTAAAAAACTTTCAGAAAAGAAGAGGGAACAGTTTTATCCTTATATTATGGAACATGCCTTAAGCGTCTCTATTGGAATGATGGACGAAAAAGTAATCGATGAAGTGAATATTTATGAAGCCACAAAACTAGCGATGTATCAAGCGATTGAAGGTTCCCGTATTCCACCAGAACATGTGTTAATCGATGCGATGAAACTAGAAAAATTGCCAATGCCTAGTACGTCGATTATCAAAGGAGATGCGAAAAGTATTTCGATTGCGGCGGCTTCTGTTATTGCGAAGGTGACAAGAGATCGAATGATGAAGGAACTAGATCGGAAGCATCCAGAGTATGGTTTTGCGAAACATAAAGGATATCCGACCAAACAACATATTGAAATGATAGAAAAATATGGGGTTCTTGAGGAACATAGAAAGACTTTTTCTCCCGTATCTTTGTATGTAAAGAAAAAAGAGACTTCTAAGTCATAAAGGAGTCTTTTTCCTTTTTTCCAAAAAATGTTATAAGGAAGATGAGAAAATCTTTTAGTAGGAGAGAATTCAGATGGATTGGAAAAATTTCAGCTTGTTTCAAATGTTTCATTCTGACGATAAAACAGAACAGATGATAGGTGCATGGATGTATGCGAAAGGACTTGAAGAAGAGAAAGAACAAGAAGAACGAGAGTGGGAAGAAGAATTGTTAGAAGAAGACGAAGAGACGTGGGATGACACCGACGATGATGATTTTCTGTTTTAAGTTAGATAGAGAAGTAGCAACTAAACTACTTCTTTTTTTTCTTTGAAACCGGTTGACATATGACAAGTTGTCGTCATATAATGGAAAGGTACGACATAGAGTCATAAGGAGGAAAGAATGCCAACCAAGACTTTTTTCAATTTACCATTAGAAAAACAAAAGAAATTGATGGAAGCAAGTAAAAAAGAATTTTCTCGAGTGGATTATGCGACGGCTTCTATCAATCAAATTATTCATGATGCCGGTATTCCAAGAGGAAGTTTCTATATGTATTTTCAAGATAAAGAAGATTTGTATTTTTATCTCGTTGAAACGGAAATTATTCAAATGTTTCAAAGAATTGAACAGTTAATAGAAGATTCCAATGGAGATTTTATAGCGGCTTTAGAGACGTTTCGAGAAGAAGTGATTTCTATTTGTCTTCGAGAGAAACAAGGACAACTCTTACGGCAAATGTTTTTGAATTTGCGACATGCGACGGAAAGAAAAATTTGGGGACGACCTCATTCCTTTATGGAGGAACAGAAAGAGCATCTTCTTCAGAAAATCAATCCATTGCTTTATCAGTATTCTAGTCGTGAAATGCTTCTGGATTCCTTTGGGATGGTTATGACGATTACGATGAATTCCATTGTATGTACGATCTTAAAAAAAGAAGAGAGAAAAGTAGAAACAGAAAATTATCAGAGAAGATTAAATATTATCCGTTATGGAGTTTTGAAAAAGGAGGATGTGTATGTTTAAAGTTCTTGGCTTTTTGAAAAAGTCAATCGGAAAAATTTTATTGATTATTGGATTATTGATCGGAATGGCAATTTGTGATTTGTCTTTACCTGATTATACGTCTCGGATTATCAATGTCGGAGTGCAGCAAGGAGGAATCGAACGGGTTCTTCCAGAAATTCTTCGAAAAACGACGTTAGAAGATCTTACTTTGTTTGTTTCTTCCGAAGAGAAAGACTTTCTTTTTTCCCATTACCAATTGTTGGAGAAAGAAAACTTGTCTCAAAAAGAATACGAGACTTATCAAAAGAAGTATCCTCTTTTAGAAAAAGAATCGTTATACCATTTGAACTCGTTATCGAAAGAGGAAAAGGACCAATTAGAAGAAATTCTAACAAAACCAATGTTGGTGGTTTCCCTTTTATCTAGTGAAGAAGAGGAAAGTCAAAAAATACAAGAGAAAATTTATGAAGGGTTACCAGAATCCATGCGAAATCTTCCTCTTTTAACGATTTTTCGGGGAATGGAGCAAGAACAGATTTCTTCGTTTGTTTCTTCTTTTGAAACACAGTTTTCTGCGTTCCCAGAGTCGATTGCGACTCAGAGTGCGATTGCCTTTCTTCGTCAGGAATACGAGACGATTGGATTAAGTACGGATCAGTTACAAACCAACTATATTTTTTCTTCGGGTGCTAAAATGTTGGGAATTGCTTTATTGAATATGACTTTTGCGATTTTGGTTGGTTACTTCGGTTCCCGAACCGCTGCTCGTCTCGCCTTGGATTTACGAAATGCTGTCTTTGAAAAAGTCATGAAGTTTGGGACGACGGAATTGAAACAGTACGGAGTGTCTTCTTTGATTACAAGAACGACCAACGATGTGCAACAAGTTCAAATGATGATGGTATTTATGCTTCGTACTTTGATTTATGCGCCGATTATTGGAGTGGGTGGTGTCATTAAAGCCCTTCATACCAATGCTTCGATGACTTGGATTATTGCCTTAGCTGTGGGATGTGTTTTTTCTCTCGTCATTTTCTTGTTTGCGTTAGCGATTCCGAAATTTAAGGTGATTCAAAAATTAATCGATCGTTTAAATCAAGTAACTCGAGAAATTTTGACAGGAATTCCAGTGATTCGGGCTTTCAGTAATCAAAAGAAAGAAGAAGAACGGTTTGATGTTGCGAATCGTAATTTAAAGAAGACGACCCTTTTTGTAGATCGAATTATGTCGATGGCGATGCCGACCATGATGTTTGTCATGAATTCTATTGCGATTCTAATTGTTTGGCAAGGAGCCCATGGAATCGATCGGGGTATCATGCAGGTAGGAGATATGTTGGCTTTTATCCAATATACGATGCAGATTGTGATGGCTTTCTTGATGGTTTCCATGTTCTCGATTATGTTTCCACGGGCGAATGTTTCTGCTTCCCGTATTGCGGAAGTATTGAATACGGTTCCGGCTGTTCAAGATAAGGAAAAACCAAAAGAATTTAGTAAACGCATTCAAGGACTCGTTGAGTTTAAGAATGTTTCTTTCCGTTATCCTGATTCGGATGAGGATGTCCTTACGGATATTTCCTTTACTGCGGAGCCCGGAAAAACGACGGCTTTTATTGGTTCTACGGGAAGCGGAAAAAGTACCCTTATCAATTTAATTCCTAGATTTTTCGATGTGACGGATGGACAAATTTTGGTGGATGGGGTCGATATTCGCGATGTTTCTCTTTCTGATCTTCGTTATAAAATTGGCTTTGTTCCACAAAAAGGGGTTTTATTCTCTGGAACGATTGCTTCAAATATTGGTTATGGAAAAGAGAATATGAGTGAAGAGGAACTTCGTCGTGCCGCTAGAATTGCGCAAGCAGAAGAGTTTATCGAAGAGAAAGAAAAGAAATATCAGTCTCCTATTTCTCAAGGTGGAACCAATGTCTCTGGTGGACAGAAGCAAAGATTGTCCATTGCCCGTGCCATTGCGATGAATCCTGAAATTTATATTTTTGATGATAGTTTTTCCGCCCTTGATTTTCAGACGGATGCAAAACTTCGAAAAGCCTTATATCAAGAAACCAAAGGTTCGACTGTTTTCATTGTTGCCCAACGAATTAGTACCATTCTTCATGCAGATCAAATTATTGTATTGAATGAAGGAAAAATTGTCGGGAAAGGAAAACATAAGGAACTTTTGAAGAAATGTGACATCTATCGTGAGATTGCGGAGAGTCAATTGACAAAGGAGGAGTTAGAAAATGAATAAAGAAGAAAAAGAGACACGAAGAGCTCCTCGGGGACCTAGAGGTAGACAGATGGCTGGAGAGAAAGCGAAAAATTTCTCTCTTACGATGAAAAAATTATTTCATTATTTAAAAGATTATAAGATTTCTCTAATTCTTGTGATTTTGTTTTCGATTGGGAGTGCCATTTTCTCGATTATTGGACCGAAGATTTTGGGAAATGCGACGACAGAAATTTATAACGGATTAATTGGAAAAGTGACGGGAACTTCCGCAGGAATTCACTTTTCCAAACTGGCGGGCATCTTACTTACCTTACTTGTTCTTTACATTATCAGTATGATTTTTTCTTATATTCAAGGTTGGGTCATGGCTGGTGTCAGTCAAAGTATTACGTATCGTTTGCGAAGTCAAATTTCTTCAAAGATTCATCGGATGCCTCTTTCTTACTTTGAATCGAAGACGACAGGGGAAGTATTATCCCGTATTACCAATGATGTCGATACGGTTAGTCAAAATCTAGATCAAAGTTTGACTCAAGTGATTTCGTCCTTTACTTTAGCCATCGGAGTCTTAGTCATGATGCTTTCTATCAGTCCTTTGATGACTTTGGTATCCGTTTTGATTCTTCCTATTTCTTTCTTTTTCGTCGCTTTGATTGTCAAGAAGAGTCAGAAATATTTTGCGAGGCAACAAGCCTATTTAGGACATATCAATGGGCAAGTCGAAGAAACGTATGGAGGACACAATATCGTTCAATTATTTCATGGGGAAGAGAAGACGTTACGTCGTTTTCGGGAAACCAATGATGTCTTGTATCAAACGGCTTGGAAAAGTCAATTTTTGTCGACCATGATGCATCCGATTATGACTTTTATTGGAAATTTAGGTTATGTGGTTGTTTCGATTTTAGGTGGATGGCTCGTCATCCAGAATCAAATTCAAGTAGGAGATATTTTATCTTTCACTCAGTATGTGCGTAGTTTTACGCAACCATTGGCTCAGGCTGCGCAAATCATGAACTTACTACAGGCTCTTGCGGCAGCGGCGGAAAGAGTTTTTGAATTTTTAGAAGAAGAGGAAGAAGTACCGACTGTAGCACATCCTCTTTCGACAGAGCGCATCAAGGGAACGATTACCTTTGAACATGTTCAATTTGGATATCGTAAAGGAGAGACAATTATTCATGACTTCAATGCGAAAGTCAAACCAGGAATGAAAGTCGCTTTGGTTGGACCGACAGGAGCAGGGAAGACAACCATGGTAAAATTATTGATGCGTTTTTACGATGTTTCTTCAGGTGCCATCAAAATCGATGGGCATAATATTCAAGAGTTTGATCGAAATGAGTTGAGAAATCTCTTCGGTATGGTTCTTCAAGATACATGGCTATATTCAGATACTGTCTTTGAAAATATTCGTTATGGGAAACTAGACGCTACTAAAGAAGAAGTAACAGACGCTGCGATTGCGGCCCATGTCGATCATTTTATAAGAACCCTTCCCGATGGGTATGATATGGTCATCAATGAGGAGTCAGATAATATTTCAGGAGGACAAAAACAACTTCTTACGATTGCGAGAGTTATCTTGAATGATCCACAAATCTTAATCTTAGATGAAGCGACTTCTTCGGTAGATACGCGTACAGAAATCATGATTCAAGAAGCGATGGACCGTTTGATGGAAGGACGAACCAGTTTTATTATTGCGCACCGGTTGTCGACCATTCGCAATGCTGACCTTATTCTAGTAATGAAAGAGGGAGACATTGTCGAACAAGGAACTCATGAGGAATTATTAAAAAAGAAGGGATTTTATTCCACTTTATATCATTCTCAATTTGAAGAGGTAGAGTAAATCTACTTCTTTTTACACTCTTATAAAAAATTCCACTTCCATGAATTGAAATCAAAAAAAAAATATTATATACTTAATTTATAGTAAGGAGGAGGAATACAATGAATAAGAAAGGATTTACATTGATAGAGTTATTGGCTGTTCTTGTCATCTTATCGATCATTATGGCGATTGCGGTACCGAATGTCATTTCTACTTTGGATCGTAATAAGAAAGAGACTTATGTCGGAGATGCAAAAAAGTTAGTGGCTCTTGCGAAAAATCAGATGGGAAATCGAATTAATAAACCTGGGTATGGGGAAATTGTTCGTATTAATTTATCCTGTCTTGATAATGGAGATTTGCAGAATGATCCAGAGGGAAATCCTTATGATGAAACAGATACGTTCGTTGTAGTTGTCAGAAAAGATGAGCAACTTGTGTACTATGTGAACCTTGTTGGTCGTGCAGATGATGGTTCTACGAGAGGAATCTTTTTGACAGAAGCATCTGTATTTGATGGAGATGATCGCCTTTTGAATGTAAAAAAAGGAGTAGAGGCTCCTACGGATGACCAGATTAAAAGTACAGTTGGAGTGAGCGGATCGATTCGTGTTTGTGATAGTTAGGGGGATCAGGTATGACTATGACGTATCTTGTTGTAGTAACCATTGTTTTTTTATCTATCTATACGGTGTGTAAAGCAAAAAAGGCAATGCATATGTTACAACAAAATTTATATAATGTTGGGAATCGATATTTAAAATGGATAGGAAAGAATCTGAAAGAAGTATTTTTCTCCTTTGATTTTCTTTCTTGTCTTCTTTTCCTTTTGGCTTTTCTTTTTCCTCATCCCATCTTTCTTCTTTTGATATCGTTCAGTTACTTATTAGGAATTGGGATTATTCATAAGAAAAGGGAAAGAGAAAAAAGTCAAAGTAAAAAACCATTGGTCGTCACTGCCCGTGTTCGACGATTGATTGGGACAACGACGTTTTTTTATTTACTTTTGATTGTTTTCTGTTTTGTTTATCCTGATCAAGTTTATTTATGGCTTTTGCTTTTGGGATGTTTCACTTATTTCATTTATTTTGTATTGTGGTTTGCGAATATTGTCAATATTCCAATCGAAAAGTGTGTCTATTATAAATTTTATTTCCAGGCTACGAAAAAACTAAAGAAGATGGAACATTTAAAAGTAGTGGGAATTACAGGAAGTTATGGAAAGACCAGTAGTAAGAATATCTTGAGTGATATTTTAAACGTCAAGATGGTGGCGCATCCTTCTCCTAAAAATTTAAATACAGAGTATGGATTAATGATTACCATCAATCAGCACTTAGATAAGTTTGATGAAGTATTTATCGCGGAAATGGGTGCGTATAAACGAGGAGAAATTCAAACACTATGTAATATGGTGCATCCGAAGTATGGAATTTTAACGACGATTGGACTTGCCCATTTGGAAAGTTTCGGTAGCGAAGAAAATATTCAAAAAACGAAATTTGAATTGATTGAGTCTTTACCTAGTGATGGGGTAGCGGTCTTAAATGGAGATGATCCAAAGCAACTTTCTTATCCGATTCAAAATGATTGTAAAAAGATTTGGATTGGAATTCAAAATCACGACGTCGATATCTATGCGGATTCGATTCATTGTGATAAAGACGGAAGTCGCTTCGATTGTCATTTTCGAGGAGAGAAAGAAAGTTATTCTTTAGAAACGAAACTTTTGGGTAACAATAATATCTATAATATTTTGTCTGCCGTTGCCTTAGCGAGAGAATTTGGGATGTCCATGAATGAGATTCAAATGGGAGTACGAAAAGTACGTCCGATTGAACATCGCTTGGAAATCAAAAAAATTGGAAATTTTTATATGATTGACGATGCTTATAATTCTAATCCTGTTGGAGCAAAGATGGCGTTAGATGTTCTTTCTATGATGCCTGGAATGAAAGTCGTGGTTACACCAGGAATGATTGAATTGGGAGATCAAGAAGAAAAATGGAACCGTACGTTTGGAACACAAATAGCGGAAGTAGCCGATGTGGTTATCTTGATTGGCGAAAAGAAAACGAAACCAATTTATGAGGGATTGGTTCAAAGTGGTTTCGATACGAAAAAGATTTATATTCAAAACGATGTGAAAGATTCTTTTTCTTTCGTGGCAAGTCTAAAAGAAAAAGAAGATGTTTATGCTTTGTACGAGAATGATTTGCCCGATAGTTACAACGAAAAAAAATAAAAAAAACAATCTGTCAATCTAGTGACAATTTTCGGATTGTATATTGACGATGAAAATTGGGTATGATATGATTGGATTGTAAAATAAAGAGAGGAGTAATGAAACTATGAAAATGAAAAAAATGAATAAGAAAGGGTTTACCTTAATTGAGTTGTTGGCTGTTATCGTTATCTTGGCTATCTTGTTAGGTGTTGCAATTCCTGCGGTTGCTGGATATATTAACTCTTCAAGAAAATCAGGATTTATTGATAATGTTACCATGTTCGTAAATGCAGCAAGAAATGCATCTGTGTCAGGAGAATTTGATTTCCCATCTGACCAAAATCATGTAACGGTCATTCCATTTGATAAATTGAAGGATCATCTTGACCGTGGAGGAACGACAAGTTCTTATGGTGGAACATGGACAGCTGGATCATTTGTTGTTATCGTGAATGCAGGTACGAGTGAAAAACCAATTTACCAATATTATGTAGCAGCAAACGATGGAAAATATTCTTTAGGAGATGCCAAGAGTAGTGAGAGTTCTAAGGCACAGATTCTATTAGTAGATGACATGGATAGTGAAAATGTAATTCGTGAATCTACTGGTGTTACAATTCCAACAAAAGGTGCGACTCTTTATGTTCATGACCCAAGTGGTAAAGCCGAGTATGTATCTACTAAAGAAACTGATAATAGTGACAAGGGAGATTCTTCTTCGACACTTACAGTTGATACAAGTACTGGTGTGGAAGAGTTAAGTTAGTTCGTATAAATAAATCATCCGGAAGGATGATTTTTTTTGTCAAAAATAGGAAAGTCTCTTGTCTTTTCCTTTCGTATCGATGGAATTTGTGATATAGTTATTTTAGGTGAATGTCATGGATAAAAAGGGTTTTACTTTCATTGAATTATTGGCTGTTATGGTGATTCTTGGAATTTTATTTACGATTGCGAGTACTGCTGTTTCAGGATATATTCATTCTTCTCGTGTGGAGTTGTTGGTGGATGATGCTCTTTCTAGTCAACAGATGGTTAGTCAAGATATCGTGTTAGAGCGGTTTCAAGCACCTGTGGACTACAATGATGTGACGATTGTTTCTGCAAGTCTTTTAAATAAAGAACAAGGAGGCGTTCATTCTCCTTTTGGTTCCAATTATGTAGAAAATAAATCTTATGTTGCCGTTGTAAATGTTGGAACGGCTAATCGACCACGCTATCGTTATTATGTAGCGGTTCAGGATGAAGATAGAAACGCGTTACCTTTAACTGAGTCAACGAAATTAGATTCCTCTTTTTTTATTCGCAATGCCAAGAATCGGATGGAGTTAACGATTCAATCTTTTTGTGGTACGGAAGAGGGAATTCGTCGCTCTTTGTATACGATTAAAGGATTAGAAGAAATTCAACAAACGGATTCTTATGGGTATTATGTGAATTGGGATGCCTTAATTTATAGTAGTGATCAGTGCGGAAGGAGTGCATAATATGTTGTATATTGGATCTCATGTTTCTTTTGATAAAAAAGATCAATTGGTGAAGAGTGTGAAGGAGGCAATCAGTTATGGAGCGAATACGTTTATGTTTTATACAGGGGCTCCACAAAATACAGTAAGATATCCGATTGATGAAGCGAAGACGCTGGAAGCAGTTTCTTTGATGAAGGAAAATGGGATTTCTTTTGATAAAGTAGTGGTGCATGCACCTTATATTATTAATCTTGCGAATCGTCAAAATATGGATTTTGGGGTTCGTTTTTTGAAAGAAGAGTTAGAACGTTGTGAAGCCTTGGGTGTTACCTCGATTGTCCTTCATCCAGGAAGTCATGTAGGTGTGGGTGCTTCTCAGGGAATGCAAAATATTATCGATGGACTCAATCAAGTGCTTGAAAATTATCATGGACCGGTTAAAATCTTATTAGAGACCATGGCTGGGAAAGGAAGCGAAGTAGGAAGAACGTTAGAAGAGGTTCAAACGATTCTAGACGGAGTGAAGAAAAAAGAGCAGTTAGGGGTTTGCATCGACACCTGTCACTTAAATGATGCGGGATACGATTTATCTGATTTTGATGCCTTTTTAAAAACCTTTGACAAAATCATTGGAATTTCTCGTATCGGATGTGTGCATGTCAATGATAGTAAAAATGAAAGAGGCGCTCATAAAGATCGCCATGAAAATCTTGGTTATGGAACGTTAGGGTTCGACTCTCTTTTAAAGGTTATTTATCATCCTCTTTTAGAAGAAGTGCCAAAGATTTTAGAAACGCCTTATATTTATCGAGAGTTTCCACCTTATAAAGAAGAAATAGAAATGATTCGTAAAAAGAAATTTCATAAAGGTTGGATAGAAGAAAAATATGGATGTGAAACTAGTAAGTAGATAAAGACGATTCCTTTTTTGATTCTATTCAAATTTTATTTCATACAAATAGTAGAGGTAACCACTATTATGATTTCAAAGCAGTTATTCCAAATTATTAGACCTTAGTCTCATTGTTGACTAAGGTCTTTTAGAATTGATATTTCTTTTTGGCATCTTGATAAAGAAAAAGTAGTTTTTCATACGTTTCTTGAGAAATTTCTTTTTTTAATTTTTCAAATGTTTTTTGGTCTCCCTCATAGATTTTTTCCCAATCTTGTTTTAAATATCTGTAGAGGATTTGACATTCTTCTTTGGATTTCCATAACTGATAATTTTTTAGATAAGTTTCTAAATCTTTTTCTTTGATAGAAGCAATCCATTGTCTTAGTAAATTTTTATACAAATTTTATCACCTAATAAAAAATATGTAACAAATGGAAAAAAAAGAACAAACTAAGAATGGTGAGGTTTATGAGAAGAATTTTAGAGCAGATTCATCGAAGATTATCTGTGGTGGAAGTTTTTGTCCTGGTTATTTTTCTTTTCTTATGGATTACTTTGTTTCAGGTTATTTACCAAAAACGATTTGATTATCAGAAAAAATTAAAAGAAATGACAGAAGTCATTGTAGAGGGGGAAAGTGCACCACGGGGGAGAATTTATGATCGAAATTATCGATTATTGGTAGATAATGTAAGTGTTCCTGTTATTTATTATCAGAAACCAAAAAAGATAACTGCCAAAGAAGAAATTGCGTTGGCATATCAGATTGGAACTCATTTGGAAATCGACGCTAGTAAACTTCTTCTTCGAAACTTAAAAGAATTTTATCTTGCCCAATATCCGGAAAAGGGGACGGAAATGATTACAGAAGAAGAATATGAGAAATTAAAGAGAAGGGAACTTTCTTCAAAAGAAATAGAAGAACTGAAAATAGAAAGAATTACAGAAGAAGATTTATCTATTTATACGGAAGAAGATTTGAAAGCGGCTTATCTTTATTATTTGATGAATCAGGGGTATTCTTATTCAGAAAAAATTTTGAAAAAAGAGAATGTGACAGACGAAGAATATTCTTATTTTTCTGAAAATAGTGCTTTTTTATCGGGTGTCAATACCAAGATGACTTGGGAAAGAAAGTATTTATATGGAGATACTTTACGAACGGTTTTAGGTAATATCGGTTCGATTCCGAAAGAACAGAAAGATACTTACCTGGCGTTGGATTATGAATTAACGGATCGGGTTGGTACTAGTAATCTTGAAAAGCAATATGAATCTCTTTTAAAAGGGACGAAGGCCACTTATTTGAAACGGTCGGATTCTCAATTGGAACCTTTTGGTGAAGCACAACGAGGAAATGATTTGGTGTTAACCATCGATATTGAACTGCAACAAAAAGTGGATGAAATTATTGATCGAGAATTGATTCGAGCGAAAGGGGAAGCCAATACTCGCTTTTTAAATAAGACTTATGTCGTGATTCAGCAACCCAATACAGGGGAAATTTTGGCGATTTCTGGTAGACAATTGGTTTCTGATGAAAAGGGTTATCATGGAAAAGATATTACTCCTTATGCTTTGACGGATCCGATGGCTCCAGGAAGTGTGGTGAAGGGTGCTTCGATGTTGGTGGGTTACAATACGGGCGTGTTACAAATTGGGGAAGTGATGACCGATGAGTGTATTAAAATTCGATCGATTCCGGCGAAATGTTCTTCTCATCGGGTTGGAAGACTGAACGATATCATTGCTTTAGCAGAGTCTTCGAATGTTTATCAGTTTAAAATTGCGATGCGTGTGGGAAAGGCAAATTATTCTTATAATGCCCCAATCACGATTGATACGAATGCGTTTTCTATTTATCGAAAAACGTTTGGAGAATTTGGATTGGGAGTCAAAACAGGGATTGATTTGCCTGTGGAGAGTTTGGGGTACATTGGAACTAGTGTAAAGCCAGAATTTTTATTAAACTTTGCGATTGGGCAGTATGATACTTATACACCGATTCAACTTTCTCAGTACGTGACGACCATTGCCTCTAATGGTGCGCGGTATCAACCTCATTTATTGAAAGCAGTCTATGAACCAACGAAAACAGATACGTTGGGAAGTTTGGCTTATGAAGTGGTTCCTGTTTTGATGAATCGAGTAGAGACAGAAGAAAGGTTTTTAAAACGAGTACAAGAAGGGTTTGAGGCTGTTATGTCGATTGGATTAGGAAGGCGAGTGATGGGAGATGCGCCTCATCCAGCAGGAAAAACGGGAACGAGTGAAAGTTTTTTGGATACCGATGGGGATGGCAAGATTGATACGGAAACGGTAAGTAATGCGTTTGTTGGGTATGCTCCTTACGAGAATCCTGAGATGACAATTGCGGTTACTTCTCCCGATGTAGAAGATCCGAATACCGGTGTTTCTTTTCATAGTTATGTCAATCGACGAATTGCGAGAGAAATTTCCAATTATTATTTTCAGAAGGAACTGTAAACCTTCTTTTTTTTATTGATAGGGTTTCGCTTTTATTATATAATGTAAATAATAGGAGTGTGCTAGCAGTGAGAAAGAAAAATGGATTTACTTTGATTGAGGTTTTGGCTGTTCTCGTAATTTTGACAATATTGTTGGGAATTGCCTTACCAGCAGTAGAAAGGTATTTAAAGAAAGGAACGCTTGAATATTATCGAGGATTAGAGACCGATGTCCTTGCCGCAGGAAGAGATTATCTTTTGGATTATAAGAGCCTTTATCCAAGAGAGATTGGAAATTCTACGGTGGTGACCATCTCTGAACTTAGTGAAAATAAGTATATTAGTGTCCCAGAGGATGAAGAAGGGAATCCTTGTGACGGAACGGTGACAGCGATTAAAAAGGGAACCAATCGTTACGACTATCATGTTTGTCTTCAATGTGGAGATAAATTTACTTCCGAAGAGGAAGAGTGTAGTTATGTAGGAAATAATAACGAAGCAAGAAACTATGATATCACGTTAAATGCTTCTTTACCAACGACGGTGAAACAGTGTGACGAACTTACGATTCCCGAAGCAACGGTAACAGAACGGGTAGGAGACGAGTCGAATTTGATTTCTACGACGTTGAAGGGAAATCCTTCTTCGATTGATACAACAGTTCTTTCTACCAATACGGTTACATGGAGTTATCGAACGAAAAAGATATCGAAAACAGTCCAAGTAGTTGATACAGTTGCACCTGTAATTGAATCAATCAAACTAAGTAAAACATCGGGAACTAGTTATAGTGGAGAAATCACTAATAAAGATACGATTCTACAGATTACGGCAAAAGATTATGCTTGTGTGGCAGAAAGTCCTTGTCGGACGAAATATCCCAAATTAGATGGAAGTGGCATCAAAGCTGTTTATTATAAGGAGAAGGAAGAATCGGATTGGCATACTTACTCTACGTCAAAGAATGAAATTACGATTCCACTTAACCAAACAATTTATGGAACATTACAGGTAAAAGTAGTAGATAATGCCGGAAAAGAAAGTGGTGTGAAAGAATTAGCCATTCAGATGGATAAGACGAAACCAAGTAAGACGACAGTTCAGTATGTGAGTGGAAGTAGTTCTGAGAAATGGCAAAATAAGATTCAAGTGAAGTTATCGGCGACGGATAATATACAGGTAAAGCATTATGAAATTTATAAAGATGGTACTTATTATGGAACGACCAGTGATACATGGACACCACCGAACAATTTCAGTAGTAATAATGTTACCTTCCGGGCAGTCGATGTTGCGGGAAATAAAGGAGACTTTTCCGATAGCCAAAAGATGCATATGGATACGGAAAAACCAGTTCATACCAGTTGGTCATGGGGAGATGTAACTAGAGATCTCGCAAAACTTTATATTAAAGCAACCGATAATGCATCTGGAGTGAAGCAAGTTCGATGTCGAACTTCCACCCAAAGCGGTAGTTATAATAATTGGGTATGGTTTGATGCTAGTTGGGATAGCAGTGCTTCTTCCTATCGATGTGATATTACAACGAGTACCTTTAAGCACTATGGGGAAAACTATCGGGTTCATCTTTATTTATATGATGATGCAGGGAATGGTGGATATTATGATGTGACTAACGTTGATATTCCAAGGGGATTTGATCTCGTGAAAGTTGCAAAGCCTGGAGATTATGTTATTTATCGTCCATCTTCTACCCCTTATACGAGTCCGAGATCTTTAAATGGTTATAGTGATCAAACGTTTACTCCTAGTTCTTACACTGGAACTTGGCAAGTTCTATATAATAACTCTAGTTATGGTTTACAGATTATCAGTTCACAGAGTGTTGGCAGTCTTTCGGTTTATGGATATACAGGAATTAATAATATTTATGATACTTTGAATAATCTTTCTCGTGCTTATATGGATGGAACGTATGCAACGGCTGCTCGTCATGTTGGTACGAATCCGGCTAGTCCGGGGGATCCTTCTGGATGGTGTGATTTCCACGGCGCTACAGTAAAATGTTGGGAACGAACTGTTTATTATACGGATTTGAATGGAATGAAGAGCGCTACGAGTCAAAATGCTGCGGGTATCGCTAGTGCGAATACAGTGTATTACCTCATTAGTCGTCAAAAATATCATAAAGGGGATGATGGTAATTATTGTGTTGCGGATTCGCGCGATTTGTCGGGTGTTAGTGCTTCTGATTATTGTCCGGTTTACTATAACGCAGCTAATAAGAGAAATGTTGAAGGTCGGATTACAGCGGGAGTTCGTCCAGTTATTACCTTGAGTAATACGACTTTGGTAACGGGAACAGGAACAATAGGAGATCCTTATGTGATTGTCTATTAAAGATTTGTTTTTTGACAAATCTTTTTTTGTTGTGCGCCGTGCATGGCGTATATCTAGTTGATGAAAGTTCAATACACGCGTAGGTATCAACGAAGTGTT
>CANQHQ010000007.1 GCA_947623825.1 uncultured Bacilli bacterium | reverse complement strand
AAACTTCTTAATACTAAAGATATTGCTTTATTGCTAAAGAAAAACACATGATTTTAAAATTTCATGCGTTTATCCTGAAAAGAGGATTCTTTTCAAACCCTCTTTCCAAAAAAACGTTTTTTAAATCAAATGACGACTACGAATTTGTTTGATTTTTTGAACTTCTGCCGTATCGATTTCGTTTCCTTCTTCATCAAAAGGAACATCATTGATATGGAAAAATTGATAAAAATCTGATTTGGCATCAAAAATATATTTTCGTTCCCTATCTAAATCAAGTTTTCCTAACTGTAAATTCTTAATGCTTCCTTTCATAAAGTTCATGTAATCAAGATTAGAAACCGAATCCCTTGGTGTAATTCCCTTTTCTTCCATAAGAGTATACTCTAAAGTAGAAATGGCCTCTTTGTACTCTTCTAGTTTTTCTTTTAAAGCATCATGAATTCCTACAAAGATAGGAGCCCCGAAACGTGTATGAATGCGCGTAATCGTTGCCTTCGGAGTAGAAGTATCATACGTGTAATCATGGGCCACAGGAATCACCGGAACCCCTGCTTTTCTCGCAACATCTAAGAATCCATACGCTAATGGTAAGTGTAATTTATTCGGTGATAAATTCCATGTTCCTTCTGGAAAATACGTAATCGAATGCCCTTCCATCAAAAGACGAATCATATCTAACTTCGCATCGTGATTATTTTGGGCATCTCCTTTTTTCACTAATACCAATCCTGTATTAATTTGACATAAAAGCAACAATCGATTGACATCCGCACCATGTAAAATAAGACAATGCTTGTCCACTTTTGGAATCCAAACAAAATTATCTAGAATTCCCTGATGATTATAGGCAAAAACAACCGGACCTTCTGGAATATTTTCCTGTCCATCGGCAATCCACTCGATATTTGGATTGGTAAAGGCTTTCGTTACAGCCACCGCAATCTTTCCTGTAATCTTTTTTAATTTTGGAGCTACTTTTCTAGCGCCTGGTGTCGTTGTTTGTAATGGTCTGTGACTGACATATTCTCGAAAATCTGCATAATATTGTTCTTTTGCTTCTTTACCTAATTTGTCTTCCTCACGTAACGATAAAACTTGAAATTTTGATTCCATAATTTTCCCCCTCTAAAAAACGCTTAATATTATAATACAAAAAAGGATGTTTGGCAAGAAAAATCAACAAATAGTTAACATTCTACCTTGGTTTCTTTTTTCCATTTCCGAATTTCTTTTTTCTCTTCTTCCGAAACACGGCGCGATTCGATGATTTTTTGAAGAGTCTTTTGATAAACCCACGGTGATAAATGATGATGTTTGAAATAAGCAATCGTCCGCTCTTTTTCTTTGACATAAAGAACCGAAAGCAACCAACTGATTCCCATTTTCACGTAGTAATCATCAGAGACAAGACCATCCACATAAGAAAAGAGATCATCCAAATAAGGATCTTGGATAAAATAATTGAGATACATGATGAGAAGAAAACGAATTTCAAATTCTCTGGTTGACGTCCGATACTTGGAAAGATACTCCCAAAAAGGCGCAAGATCCGCTTCTTTCAAATGAAAACTAGACGCACAAATATCACAAATAGCCCAATTATCAATTTTAGGAAGGAAGCGATCCAAATAAAAAAACTTATCTTCCAAGGACATCTTTCCTTCTCCAATCAACAATCCTTCCAACATGGTTTCTTCATAAGAAGCATTGGTCACATGATCCAAATAAAAACGGTAATCTTGTTTCAACAAATCTTTGGCTTTTTTTCGTAAAAGAGGAATCCGAACTCCCACAATAGAAGAAATCCCCGGACAAAGACTCGATTGAAATTTCTGATATGCCAAATCCTGATTCTGTAATAACCATGCCTGTACTTCTTCCATCATAAAACCACCAACTTTATCCTAACATAAACACGCGAAAAAAGAAAGAAAAGAAGAAAAAGAAAAATACCTCGAAAGGTATTCCGTTTCAGAAAGCAACATAGAACCACAAGGAAAATAATGAAGATATCCTTTTTTCATATCGTAGATAGAAGAAACCACCTTTTTCTTTTTGAATGACACTGGATTCAAATATCGCTCTAATAAAAATTTATGAAAGAGATAGAGTCCCTTTTTTTCTTCTTCCCAAATTCGAAAGAAAAAAAGACCAAAAACCAAAATCCAAAACAAGGAAAAAACGACGAAACATACACCAAAGAAAAAAACAAAATAGACAAAAAAGCTAACGAAAAAAGTAAGTTTCAACGAATGATAATAAGAAAGAAAAAGAGAGGAAAATAAAAGAAAAAGTTTTCCACCATCGAGAGGATAAATCGGTAAAAAATTAAAAAAGAGTAACGCGTAATGGACTTGTTTCAAAAAAGAAAAATCGACTTCTCTTAAAAAGAAGGAACAAAGAAAAGTAAAAAGAATTTGAAAAAGAGGACCCATGATTAAAATCAAAAACTCTTTCCAAATAGGAACATTAACATTCATATGAAAAAAACTACACCCACCATAGGGATATAAAACAATTTTATCGACCGAAAAACCAAATCCATAACACATCAAAGAATGACCCATTTCGTGAACCAAAATCAAAGAAGAAATCAAAACCATTTTCCGAAAATTACCAGTAAAGGCAGACAAGAACGCAAAAAAATAAAAGAAAGGATGACATTCTACCTTAGGAAACATAGTCTTGATTTTTGACAAAGGCACCATCCTTTTGGAAATATAAATCGAGAACTTCTTCTTTGACTTCTCCCAATAAACTTCCCTTTTCCACATAATCATACAACTCATAATCGATATCAGAAAGTCCTACATACCAGGCATCGAGTCCATCGACTTGTTGAATAATCAACGTTTTTCCATACCCTTCTTTTTCTCCCCAAAAAACGACCAAGCCACTTTCTAAATTAGGCATCAGATACCCTTTTCCAACCGTAAATCTTGTCCCCTCTTGGTAATCTTCTTTTTTCTCGTAATGAAACGTTTCTTGAAATACCATCTTGTCCCCTGTCATCGCAGAAGAAAGTGCCTCCGGAAATAAATGACCAAAATGATCCTGATAAAATTGTTGAATCTTCGCAAAAGAAAAATTTTTCTGAAAAACATGCGTCGAAAGAAATTGTTTAGATTCCGGGTTCATCTTCATGATACAAAGAAGAGAAAGGACAATAATTCCACACATCATAGCGCGATTACAGAAAGAAAGAAAATAAGAGGAAAAAGAAGAAGTCTTCCCCTTTTTGGTCTGTTTCTTTTTTAAATATTTTTCTACTGATTTATATTCTTCGTTCACTTGTATCACCTATTAATTCATATTAATAACGATTTCTTTTTATTCGAAAAAAGAAACCAAAGAAAAAAGTAAGAAACAGATTCAAAAGAAGAGAATGAGAAAGAACTTTCCAAAGAAAAGAAAAAGGAAGAGAAATTTGGAGAAAGAAATATAAAAGAAAACAATAGATCGGATAAGAAAGTAAAAGGAAAAACGTAAAAAGAAAAAAAGAAAGAAAAGTCACTTTTTTATGATAGAAAAGAACGACAAACAAGAAAAAGAAAACAAGAAAAGAAAAATCACGGAAAAAAGGAATTCCAAAGAAAAGATGAGCCAAAAGAAGAGAAAAGAAAGTTTCCCAAAGAAAAGAAGAAAACGTTCGATGACGAAAGAATCGAAAAGAAGAAAAAACGAGAAAAAGACAAGGTTCCAAAAGCGTTCCATAAAAGAAGATAGAAAGAAACGAATCCAAAAAATATCCTAAAAATATCATAATTCACCTACTTTGCCAAGACGAAAAGATAACCAAGAGAGTCAAAATCAACAGAAGGAGAAACAGAAAGAACAGTCGCAATTCCCAAAGCATCGGTCGAAACTTCACGGACTGTGCCAACGGGAATATCCTGTGGAAATAAAGAACCGAGTCCATTCGTAAAAACGGAACTACCAACGGGTACTTCTCCTGGATGAATGAGTGCCACCAAAAGATTGCCAGAAGCCGAATCATATCCTTGTAAAATGCCAGGAACCGTACCGTTTTCGAAAGAAATCGATACCGCTACTTTATTCGTATCGAGAGGTCTCGTCAACAACTGAACGGTACTGGAAGAAGAAAAAACTTCGGAAATTCTCCCAACTAAACCAACTTCTGACACAACTGCCATTCCCACTTCTACTCCCTCCTTTTTGCCTATATCAATCGTTAGAACTTCTTCCCATCGAGTCCCACGAGAAAGAACCTGCGCCGGAAGAACCGTAAAAGAAGAAAGAGATTCTTTATAAGATAATAAATGCCGTAATTGTTCATTTTCTTCCTTTAATAACGCCAATTCTTTATCCAAATAATTCGATAAGGTAACCTTTTTAGGAGAAGAGAATTCTCGAAAATAAACAAAAAGGTTTTGGAAAGGGCGACGATAAGAAGGATCGATAGGAAAAAGAAAAGAAAGAAAAAAAAGAAAGACAAGTCCTATCCATAAAAAGAAATATTTCCGATTTTGTTTCCACTGTTTTCTCTTCTTTCTCATAGATTCTCCTACAAATTCAATATTTTTCCATCTTCATAAAAACTATAATATCCTTCTTCTGTCACAATCATGTGATCAACTACAGGAATCGCATTTAATTTTCCTAGTTCCACCAAAGCATTCGTCAATCGCTCATCTTCCCGACTCGGCTTTAAATCGTTACTAGGATGATTATGAACACAAACAATAGAATTGGCACTATTCAAATAAGCATATTTGAATACCTCTCTAGGATGCACTACACTCCGATTGGTCGTTCCCATAAATAACAACCTCCTTTCAATTAATTCACAACGGGAATTTAAATAAAGACAATAGAACATTTCTTGCTTCACTCCATCATAAAATCCTTTCATATATTGAAAAATATCAGAAGAATTCTTCAATATAATGGTTTCTTTCCAATCCGTTTCCAAAAACAACCTTCTTCCAAATTCGATGACGCTCAACAATTCGACTGCCCGTACGGGACCAATCCCATCGATTTTTTTCAATTGAGAAAGCGTCATTTGGGATAATTCTCTCTTCGTCGGATACTTTTTTAGAATCGTTTGAGCCACTTCTCTCGCCGACATTTTCTTGGTCCCAGACTGAACGAGAATTGTCAATAAATCTTCAAAAGAAAGTTGGGAAACACCCTCTCGTATCGCCCGCTCTCGTGGTCTAGCGTACCGTGGTAACTCTTTGATTTTCATCGACTTTCCTCCTAAGAATCTAAGACAAATTCATGGTAGGAAGAAAGAATCGTCGAAAGAACGGAATACATTTCCTCATCGGTCTTTGTGCTTTTTAAAAGAATATCGTACTGAGAAAGTTCACTCACAAAGGACGGATTCTCTACTTTCTTTTGTTCCACAGATACCAAAATTCCCTTTTTCTCATAAAAACTTCGAATCTTTTCCGCATTCTCCGAAAGCGTCGTAATACCAACATAATAAGAAGGCTTGTCCCCTTCCGAAAGATCTAAATACGCAATCGACTCTGGTTTTTGATTCAGATCATAATGCAAAAAATAAAGCATTTCGCTTTCATGGAACACAGAATCCGCATATTCTGGACGATTCAAAAGAAAAGAAGCACAAAGGTACCCTAAAAGTAACGCACAGAGAATGGATACAATCAAATTCATCTTCATTTCCATCACCTACCACAACGATATCAAAAGAAAAGAGAAAAAAATGTCGAAAAAAAGGAAGAAAAAGAATTTCTTCCAAAAATTACCAAAGAAGGAAAAGAAAGCGAGTAATCATACAGAGTCCAATCCCACAAACTGTCGGAAGAACCATGGCAAGAAGAGGATACTTCCAACTACTCGTCTCCTTATGAATGGTTAAACAAGTCGTCGAACAAGGAAAATGAAATAGACATAAAAGGATTGTATTGAGAGCGGTTAAAAAAGTCCAACCATGTGTAACAAGTAACGTCTTTAACTCGTTCAAGGAATGATAATCCACCATACTTCCTAAAGAAAGATAACTCATAATCATAATAGGAATCACAATTTCATTGGCTGGAAAACCAAGAAGGAAGGCAACGAGAATGACTCCATCTAATCCTAAAAATTGACCAAAAGGATCGAGGAAAAGACAGAAACGTTCTAAAAGACTGATTCCTCCTACTTGAAGATTGGCCAAAAGGAAAAGAAGAATACCCGCAGGAATCGAAACCAAGACCGCTCTTCCTAAAATATGAAGCGTCTTATCTAAAAAACTACGCAACACGACTTTCCCAATTTGTGGTTTACGGTAAGGAGGTAATTCCAAAGTAAAAGAAGAAGGAACTCCTTTCAAAAAAGTTTTAGACAAGAAAGAAGAAGCAAGAAAGGTCATCAAGATCGCTAACACAATGAAGATCATCAACAAAAATACTTTGAGAAAAGAAGCACCAAGAGAAAATTCAAATCCGACAAAAAACATCGATAAAATAGCTAAAATCGTTGGAAATCTTCCATTACAAGGGACAAAAGCATTGGTTAGAATCGATAAGAATCGTTCTCTCGGCGAATCAATAATTCTCGAACCAACTACTCCGGCGGCATTACAACCGAATCCCATCATCATACAAAGGGCCTGTTTTCCACAAGCTTTACATTTTTGAAAACATCGATCCAAATTGAAGGCAATCCGTGGTAAATAACCCAAATCCTCTAAAATGCCAAATAACGGGAAAAAAATAGCCATAGGTGGAAGCATCACAGATACGACCCACGATAACGTTCGATAAGCCCCTTCCACCAGTAAACGGACAAGAAAAGGTGGAAAAGAAAGAAAGTTCAAAAAAGAACGAAAAGAATCTTCGAAAGAAAATAACCAATCATAAAGAAGAGAAGAAGGATAATTGGCTCCCACAATCGTAATCCAAAAGACCAAAAGTAACAGTAAAAACATAAGAGGAAAGCCCCATCGTTTCGAAGTGACGATTCGATCAATCATCCGAATTTTCTTTTCATAAGAATGATCTTTCTGTTCAATGATGCCATCGACCACTTCTTTGGCCTTCTGAATGAGAGACGTTCCATAACAATCCTCTACTTGTTTAGAATCAATAGAAGAAAGAAACGTACGAATCTCCTTTTCCTTCTCGGAAGAAATAGAATATTGATCGATAATCTTTTTCAAAAATTTTTCTTCTTTCGTCAAGAAACGCAATGCCACAAAACGAGAAGACAAAGGAGAAAAATCATAAGAAGAAAGCATCTGTTCCAAAGAAGAAATTTGGTCTTCTATTTCTTGAGAATATCGTACCGGAACCTGAAAATCCCCTTCCGGATCAGAAAGCGTATCCAACAGTTCCGTCAATCCCTCTTTTGTACGGGCCGTCGTTCCAACGACAGGTACTCCCAGTCTTTCTGATAAACG
This sequence comes from uncultured Bacilli bacterium, assembly GCA_947623825.1. GTDB lineage: Bacteria > Bacillota_I > Bacilli_A > RF39 > UBA660 > Alloscybalousia. The sequence continues at coordinate 39,189 of CANQHQ010000007.1, read as the reverse complement.
ATCCAGATGAAGTGTCATTCCCCGTTTTCGTGCTTCATCCAAAAGATTGACACAAACCGTTACTTTCGGTGTAATCTCCAATATTTGAAGAATCAAATTCATATTCCTTTCTAAACAGAGACTATCACAGACAACAATCACTCGTTCATAAGAAGAAAAGCACAAAAAATCACGGGCGATTCGTTCCTCTTCCGAATGGGAAATCAAAGAATACGTTCCAGGTAAATCACATAGTTCATAAGATTCCTTTTGATACTCAAATGTTCCAGATTGATGGGAAACCGTTTTCCCTGGCCAATTTCCCGTATGCTGATGCATTCCCGTCAAGGCATTAAAAACGGTACTCTTTCCAACGTTGGGGTTCCCCGCTAAAACGACTCGTTTCATTCCGTGACCTCCACAACAATCTGTTTTGCATCTTCTTTTCGAATCGCTACTAAAGCATTTAACACGCGATATGCCACCGGATCTCCCAAAGGACTTTGAAACGCAACCTCAATTTGCTCTCCCGGAACCAATCCCAAATCAAGAAATCTTCTTCGAATATCCGAATGATTTTCTAATCGACGAATGACTCCTCGCTCCCCTACTTTCAACAAAGATAATACCGTTTCCATACACCCACTCCTAGCTACTATTAATATATTCCAAACACCAGGATAGGTACCTACAAGAACAAAAATGATTGATAAATAAAAAAATCAAGTAAGCTTCGCTACTTGACGCAAACAAGATTCCAATTCTTTTTTCAAGGAAGGATTGGATACAAAGATTTGAATTTTCTTAAGATAAAAGGAATTCATCAGAATCGTAAAAGAAGATAACATCAAAAGAAAAGATAATTCAAATAAATTTTGGTTCGAGTCCCAGGAAAGAGAGAAAGTCGCTACATACTCCCCTTTTTCCTCATAAGAATGAAAATAATCATAAAAACCTTTAATCAAAGGAAGTTCATCCTCACTACGAATCTTCTTTTCTTGAAAACTCCTAAGAAAAGAAGAAAAAGAAGCATCCATGGGAAGCAATTCCTCTACGGATTGTTTCGACAAAACGTGAATATCTTTTTTCGCCATGGTCTGTAACTTTAAAAAATCACATCCGAGACTAGAAACTCCATAATACAATTTCGCAAGAAATAGAAAACTATAATTCATCGGAATCAAATCATTGTCAAAATAAAGTTTCGTTCTGCCACAATAAGGACAAATACAGAAATGATTCTGATTGACTTTTTTGATTTTATCGACATAAAAAATATTCATACAATGATAACAAGCCGCTACATTATTATGCTTTAATTTTTCCTCATCCGGACGATTCTGATAAAGATTTTTTATTTCCTCTAAAATTTCTTCTAAACTATAATCACTAATCGGTAAATTAGTTTGAGGAACTTCTAAAAGACGTTGGATAATCAAAGAAAGGGTCCCATCTTTGATATTCTTGGAACTGACAATTCGATAAAGAAGAAGACATAAATCCTCTTCTTCTAAAGAAGAAACAGAAAGCTTTCGAATCTCTTCATATCGCTTCGAGGCATTTTTTGGTACCACAAAAAAGAATTGAAGATCCGAAAGCAATTCTGGTAACATTTTCACTTTTAAATTTTGATATTTTTCTAACCACCAATATTTCATTCAACCATCCAAATAGATATTCTATTTTCCCCCTACATGAATTAACCTACAATTCCAGGTATACTCTCCAAAGGAGGATAGACCGTGTTCTCTCCTTCTGATACAGAATCATCCTCACTCGGTGGGACAAAATCTGATTCTAAGAATGGATGAGAAGAAACCCTTTCAAATTCAACATACACATCCAACTCTGGAACGAGGATTCTCATAACATCTTTATCTTCTTTTTCGATACACAAAATGGCATGATAGGTTCCTAAAAAAGAATCTTTGTCATCATTGAAATCATACAAATAGTACTCTTCATCCGCAAAAATCACATCTCCATCAGAAAGCGTGTATCCATCTGACATGGAATAAGTTCCTTGATATTGTTTTCTTCCCTCTTCATTGTAATAGGTAAATTGACTAGTAGAACGTAAATCGAAAACCTCTCCATCGTCACTAACCCAAATTCCATACACGGAATCAGAATGATATCCCGCATTAAACGCATCAATAAGATAATCTTTAATGGTAGTAGAATAACCATTCGCGAAATGAACCTCTAGGTTAAAAACCAAAAGACTAACAGAAATCGCCACCGTAAAAATAAGAGATAGAACGAAAAAGAGAATAGAACAAACCTTCATTGCGGTATGCGTATGACGAAATCCAGCGATAATAAGAACGAGCGCAATGACAAGAGCGATTATCGAAAAACCGACATGCACAAAACTGAAAAAAACAGCAGCAATCGACAAAATAAGGCCAATCAAACTATAAGAATTTGGTGTATATGTCTTCTTCGGACGTTCCATATATTGAATAGGACTAGAAGAAGTTTGATTTTCTACATTACTATATTGTTGTTGATACTGATATTGGGCATCATGAGAAAAATCTTGTCGATACGACGCAAAAGGATCAGAATAAGAATCATTTTCTTTCACTCTTTCTCCACAATAAGGACAAAAGGAAGCATTTTCATCAATAATAGATTTACATTTCTTACACTCCATACTCACACCTCACCACTATTTTTAGTATACACAAAAAAAGTTCAAATAACAAGACATCCAAATAAACTACCTTCTTTTTTGACCTAAAACCATGCCCATTTGAACGCGAATTTCCATTTGATTGGAATAAGTAAAAAAGGAAGAAGAAAAAGAAACTTGATCCTTTTCGATAAAGAGAACAATTGTACTTCCTCCAAACTCAAAGTACCCCTTCTCTTGCCCTCGTTGAAATTTCTGAACGGGATGGTTCACCACTTTTCCGACCATCAAAGCGCCCACTTCAACTTGCGTCACTATTCCAAAATGTTCTGTCTTCAAAACAGAAACCACTCGACTATTCTCAGAAAAAACAGAAAATTTCGAATACGCAATCGGATTCACCGTGTGAAGGCGTCCAGGAATCGCATAAGATTTTTTGATTGTACCAGAATCAAAAAAACAATAACGATGATAATCATCGACGGAAAGTCGCAAAACGAGACAAAATCCCCCTTCGTAACGACGAGCGAGTGCCTCATTCTGAAGAATCGAAGCGACACTGTAGGTACTACCCTTCACCGAAAAAAGCAAATCATCGGTCACAGGATACAAAGTAGCCTTCCCATCGCAACAAGCGATAAAGTCGCGAGAAGAAGACGAAATAGGACGCTTCTCAGGACGAATGGTTCGAATAAAAAAATCATTAAAAGAACCGTACTTTTCCTTCTTATAATCTTCCATCGGAATTTGATGGTTCCGAATAAAAGAAGCAATTTTCCACTTAGATAACCACGTATGATTATAAAATCCATAAATCTTAGAAAGCCAAGGTCTCGTCATAGCTTTCAAAAGAAGTCTTCCTACTGCCGTGTGATAAAGAAAAGAAAGACTCTTCTGCTGATTCGAAGGAATCTCTACAATGGTTTTGGATGAATAATCGTAAACTTGCATCAGAAATAAAGAAGTAACAACGTCACGGCAATGACAACAGCGAAAAAGGCAAAGAAATATAAAAATTTTCCACTCAATTTCTTTATTTTAAAACAAAACGTAAATAGAAAGGCAACCAAAAGAATCACTCCGGTCATAATTCCTTCGAATACTTCTGGTTTTAAGATAAACGACAAGATATAACAAATAGGAAAAATAAAAGAAGTCGTGGTAACAGGTAATCCACTGTAATACTTGACAGGTCCTCCTAAATGAAAAGACAAAGCCTCGACATTAAAATAAGCAAGTCGAATGACGCCTCCCAAAGCAAACATGGTATAAATCAAATAATGATACCAAGAATCGTATCCCATACAATGAAAAATCACGATTGGAAAAACAACAAAATTAATAATATCAGCCAAAGAATCAATTTCGACTCCAAACATCTTTTCTTTCTTATTTCGTTTACATTTTCTCGCAATCGGTCCATCAAAAATATCACAAATTCCCGCTGCCAATAAACATAAAAAAGCATAAAGAATTTCTCCATGGAACGCTAAATTCATTCCCAATATTCCAAAACAAACTCCTAAATAAGTTAAAATCACAGAACGATTATGATAGCCAATAAACATGTTACCACTCCCATATAAATGATATTATATCAAATTCTTGTCTCGTTGTAAAAAAGAAAAAGGCATCCGCCTTCCTTTATTCCGGAATCGTTAAGATGAAATTTTCCGCATCAATCACGGTACCCTCTTCATCTAAAAGCCGCAAAACAATATTATTCTTTTTTCCTGGAACCAATGTTTTTAGTTGATAATAATGACGATTCGTCATCAATGGATTTCCTTCTTCATCCAAGATGGAATCATATGTAACAGTATCTAGTTCCTGCATCGCAATGCTTTCTGTACTGATAAAATATTGTAAAGAATAAGCTTCTCCTGTATGAAAATACAAATACATTGGTTTTCCCTCTTCCCGATAAGGATCAAAGATAAAAAGAGGAGATTCAATCGAATAATGGTGAACCAACAAGGCTTTAATTTTCTTCTCAATAATCGTCCGATAATCTTCTTCGGACACAGTCAAATTTTCAGGCATACGCACTACTTTTACTGGATAACCAAATTTATAATCATCTTCTAAAACGATATTATTTTCCACCCAAGCCATATCATCTTCGTGGTCATCGACATAATTTTGATAGGATTCCTTTCCATATTTATATACTAATTGTGTCGCTATAACTAAAAGAATACCCAAAATTGTATACGATAAAATCTTTTTAATCCAATATTTTTTCATACTCTCACCACTATCTTAGTATACACTATTTTTCCTTTTTTTTCTATTGATTTGTATGAGAATAATATTCTCGCTCCGAAAGTTCCATGGCAACCTGTTCTAAACGATCGGTATCTCCATCCAAGGAAGAGTCTAAATAATCATAAATATCAAATAATAATTCTTTCATTTCGCTATATTTTTGATAGGAAAAGCCAAATTGTTTCAACACTTCAATCTGATGATCCGATAAATACATTCCATTTTCTCTCTCTTCAGAAACAAAAGAACGTAAATTTTTAGGAACCAGTGTCTCTATATCAAATTTAGAATCCATATTTTTCTCCTAACCGTTTCTGTTTGATGATTTCTCCAACCTTCATTTCTTGTGGATAATCAGAAACTGTTTGCGATAAATGTTTTATTTCATAAAGGAAATGCATCCTTTTTTCATCTTTCTCTAATTTATAATTCCCGGGAATGACAGAAACGACATCCAAATGATTGACAACTTCACGAATGGATTTTTCTTTTTTCTTGCCAAAAAGAGAATACAAGAATAACAAGCCATCTGGTATATCTTTCTCTTGATTTGGATATATCGAAGATACAATCGTCTGTAAAGTATTCAAAGACAAAGGATATTTTTCTGGATTAATAGAATGTTCTACTCTTCTAACTCGATAAAGACATCGAATAAAGTCTTCCCTCGGAATGTGATCATTCAATCGGCGAATAGTTTCATAATATAATTTTAAATACGTTTTCGGTTGATTGCGCAATTGAAAGGAAGCAAAGGATGAATCGTTCAAATAAGGAATTTGATCTCGTTCATCCAAAAGAGTATAAATTAGATGAATAGAATTACGAATGGCATGAGAGGTTTCATCTCCTATCAAATCCTTCACTCCTTCTAATCGCTTTTCTTCTTTATGATAATCAGCGAAAGTAAAACAAGAATAAGCAGAAACCTCTTCGGGAATATTTTTAGAAAAAAAGTTTTGTCCTCGTAGAAAATTCACATAAGAATTAAGATAAGAAAAATCCTCTTTTCGGCGACCAAAAGTCACATCTAAAAAGGATACAAAATGGAATCGATAGATAGGATCATCCACCAAAACCAAATTACGGACATGTCCAATTTTTTGTTTAGACCGATGCCGTAAAAATACCAAAACAGAATCCACATTTAAAAATTCAAACAAGACTTGGGCAAGCGAAGCATATCCCAAACAAACGGCATACTCTTCATTTTTTAGGACTTGAACAAAATCTCTCGACAAATAATACTGTTCTGGATCCGATACATCCTTCACATCTTGATACTTTCGGTCCCGAAGAAAATCGTAAGCCAACATGATTCTTTCGAATGGAGACAAAGAATATTGATAAATCTGATCCGCCATTGATTTTAATTTTTGGAGGGCATAAACCATCTCTTTTTTGGAACAAGCCGTCAATTTTCCATTGGCTTCTTTCTCTGTCAAACTATAGCGATGAAGAAAGAGAACCCCTTCTGGAATCATCGCATCTTCTGTCTGTAACAACATATCTAAAACTTCTATACTTTCAAAAGCATGAAAAGAAACCACTTTCGGATGCGCATAAGAAAATCGAAGAGAATTCAAAATCATTGGAAAATCATCTAGCTCTTGAAAAGAAATTTCAATCCATTGAAAAAGAGACAAAACGTCCTCTTCCGTTTCCCATTGTTTCCTAAAAAGTCGTACTTCTTCTAATTCTTTCATGATTTCAAAACGACATTCTTTGGGATCTTCACTCATCGCTTGATTTTCTAATAAATGTGTATAGTTTTCTAACCCACGAAGAATGGATGCTTTCTCCTCTTGTAATTGTTGAGGAATGGAGTCAAGATGGGACAAAGACCAATGAATGATTCCACGTTCAAAAAAAGAAGAAAAATTCCCATCTAAAAACTCTTCGTCTAAAAGTGCCTCTTCTTCTAAAACTGGTTGATACGTAATTTTTAATATCATACATTACACCCTCAATCGCGATTTCATTATTTTACCACAACCCCCGAAAGATAGCAATCAAAGAGAGGCTCTCTTCCATAAAAAAATCTCCTCTATTCGGAGATCTTTTCAATCGCTTCTTTGAGTAAATTTTTCTCTTTTGCCTCTTTCAAAGCCTCTAAATTAAATAAATAACTCTCGACAAAATCCTCTTCCGAAGAACCAGAAGGATTTTCTCTTAAACTGAGTCTTTGACCAGAAACCTTCAATACCTTCGTCTGTTGAAGAAATTGATGTTCAGTCCACTCTTTGGTCGCATATTTCAAATATTCCGGGTCGATAAGAATTTCCGTATATTCACTGTATTGTAAAATATCTGGATTATATAAATTGTAAAAAATCGCAATTTCTCTCGGATAATAATTCAAACTCAAAAACACACCTGTATTATTAATAATTTTTAATAAAGTTTCTACGGAATGAATCTCATCTAATAAGATACAAAAAGCATCTTCCTGAATTTCTTTTTCATGTTCATAAACATCTATTCCATTGTCATTACAAAAATTTAGAATCTGCTGCATCTTAGGATGTTTCTTTAGTTTTTGAGTTGGATGAATAATGCCAAACGCATCCAATAAATCGTTCATGGTCAACATAAGTTATACCTCCTCTTTCATAGAAAAAATATCACTAGACAACATCATTTTCTCATTCTTTTCGAAAAAACACAAGAAAAACAAGAAAAGAACGAAGCAAAAAGAAAGAACGAGTAGATAAAAAACTCACAAGACGAGGCAACCAAGCCTAGACACACTATGATAATTGAGGAGAAACCACTCCAATAAATATTAGAAAAAAGATTACAAAAGAAAAAAGAGGAAACAATGAAATTTCCTCTTTTTCATTTTTAGAAAAACCGTAAGATATCATTCAATGTAATATAAGCCATTAAAATCATCAAAAGAATAAATCCAATCGAATGAATCATATTTTCTGTTTCTGGTTTCACAGGACTTCCCTTGACTACTTCGATTCCCAAGAAAAGAATTCTTCCTCCATCAAAGGCTGGGAAAGGAACCAAATTAATAAATCCAACATTAATACTTAGTAAAGCAACCAAATAAACCAAATTCGCAAAACCTTCCTTTACTTGTGTACCAACAATCGAATAAATTCCAACCGGTCCAGATAACTGATTGACCGAAAGTTTTCCACCAAACAAACTACCGAAAGTAATAAACATTTGACGGAACAATGCACCCGTTTTATGATACGTATATTGAACTGCCGGAACAAATCCATGAGACACTTTCGAATTGATTTGCACACCGATTCGATACACTTCGGTTCCCTCTACTTCTTCTTTTACTGGTGTTACTTTAAACGTAAGTTCTTTCTCATCACGACGTACTTTAAATTCAATGGGTTTGTCTTTATCTTCAATTTGTAAATAGAGAGAAATATCATCGGAAGTATGAATTTTATGTCCATTAATCGCTAAGATATAATCTCCATCTTTCATTCCAACCTCGTAAGCAGGATTATCTTTCACAACGGTACTAACGATTGGACGCGTATCCGCTGCTCCATAGAAGAGTCCTAGTAAAAACAAAAGAAGAATCGCAAATAGAAAATTAAATCCTGCGCCAAAAAACATCACTAAAAAACGTTGCCATGGTTTCTTCGCATAAAGTTTTCGATCTTTTGGAACCTTCTTATCATCATCGACTTCTTCCCCCGCTAAAGAAACAAAACCACCGATGGGAATCGCTCTCAAACAGTATTCGGTTTCCCCATTCTTTCCTTTTTTAGAAAGAAGTTTCGGTCCCATCCCAATTGAAAACTCATAAACATAAATTCCACAAAGTTTGGCAAATAGGAAATGTCCGGATTCATGAACTAAAACAATGACACCTAATACCAAAACAAAATAAATTAAATTAATGATCATGTATGCCTCCTATAATACCGACAAAAATAAAACCGCCGTAATGACAACAAAAATAATACTATCGAATCGATCTAAAATACCTCCATGTCCAGGAATCAAATTGGAAAAATCTTTTTTTCCATAGTATCTTTTTACTGCGGAAAAAACCAAATCTCCACATTGTCCAACCAAGGATAACAAGGTAGTAACACCAATCAATACCCAAATCGAGATAGAAGAATCGATGACCGTAAGGTAAAAAGTCGACGCAATAAAGACTCCCATCACGGTTCCTCCAATTAATCCTTCTATTGTCTTTTTAGGAGAAATTTTAGGTGCTAAGGCATGTCTTCCTACCAACATTCCCGTAAATAAAGCGAACGTATCTGTCATGGTTGTAATTAAAAAGAGATAGAAAAGATACCAAAGAGAAAAATTTCTCATCAAAATAATAAGATTAAAAGAAAGACCTAAGAAGGTAACACTTCCTAATAAAAACATCGCATCTTCTAAATTATATTTCTTAGAATCATTCAAAATGATGATTGGAATCAAAAAGATAATTAAAAAGAGACTCAAAATACGATAATCTAAAACGAGAAGAATCTCATCTGTATCCCAATGATTGAGAACCAAAAACCAAAGACATAAGAAAGAAAGAACTTCTAAAATCCATGGAAGTTGATCTTTTTTTGCCCTCTTTTCATATTTGATATCCCATAACTCTTTCAAACCAAGTCCACTTACAAGCGCAATAAAAAGGGCAAACCATTCTCCCCCAATAAAGAATAACGGTAAAAAAACAAGTAACAGAATCGCTGCGCCAAGCGCTCTTTGTTTCACAAAAACCACCTCTACAATCTTCCTATCATTTATTATAATACAGTTTTCAAAGGACGACAACCAAGTTTTAAAAAAGAAAATAGAATTGTCAATACATAGAACGAAAGAATCCACACAAACTATCATTGGTGAACAAGATGAACTATTTCAATATCTTTTTCTTTTTTTCTATTCTTGGTCATGGAATCGAATCTCTTTTAACCAAAGACTATACGAGTGGAATTCTTTATGGCTTTTGGACACCGATCTACGGAGTAGGAACCGTTCTAATTCTTCTTTTATGGCAACAAATTAAAAAAAGAGTCTCCAAAAAATGGATGGCTTATTTACTTTTATTTGTCTTATCAGCGATTGGCCTATCCATTCTAGAGTTTGTAAGTGGAATTCTCATCCAAGAAAGTTTACATAAAGTGTTCTGGAACTATCAGAATCATTTTGGTCATATTGGACATTATACTTCTCTTGTCATGAGTTTCGTTTGGGGAATCGCGAGTCTCTTTGTAGCAATTTGTATCGAACCACTCGCCCAAAAATACAGTAATAAAATTCCAAAACCAATTACTTATCTTCTTTTAGGACTCTTTCTCGTCGATTGCTTAGTCACCATTTACAATCGAATCATCGCCTTTTAAACAAAAAAAAAGAATCACGGATGATTCTAAAAACTATCGATATTGATTTTTATTTTTTTATTATCTTTGATGTAACTACTTGCTTGAACAATGGTACGGACTGCATTCGCAATTTTTCCACCCTTACCGATAAGTTTTCCCATATCGTCTTCACTTACCAATACTTGGATAAGAATCGTATTTTCATCATCACTTTCAAACTCTTTTACCGATACATCGTCTGCATGAACGACAAGAGATTTTACTAAAAACTCTGTTAACTCTACTACACTCATACACTACTTCCCTTGCTTCTTATCAGCAAACTTCTTCATAATTCCAGCCTTGCTGAATAAATTTCTGACTGTGTCTGATGGTTGAGCTCCACACTCTAACCACTTCATAGCGAGTTCTTCATCGATCTTGGTTTGTTTTGCTAGTGGATCATAAGTTCCAATTAATTCTAAGTATTTTCCATCACGTTTTACTCTAGAATCGCTAGCGACAATACGATAACTTGGTCTTTGCTTTGCTCCCATACGTGTAAGTCTTATTTTTACTGCCATATTTTTCTCCTCCATTTCCTTTTTTCAATATCATTATAATCTTTCTTACTATCACTGTCAAGTATTTTTTATTAACAGTGTGATTTTTTTGCTTATTTCATCCGCTTCATTTCAAAATCAATGAAAAATATTTCTAATTAAAAACATGGAATGAGAAGAGACAACTTTCTAAAAAGGAGAAAATTGTCTCTTATATCATCAAGTCAATCAGAAAAGGAAACACTATTTCTGATACTTTTTCACTTTTACATCTGAGCGATTCTCTTCAACCCACATTTTAGCCAATTCGATATCTCTGAGGTCATGAATATCAATCGATTCTTCAATAGGATATCCTTTTACTTTATTTCCCATAAATCCCCACGGTGGTTCTCCCATACAATTTTGATCAAGTAAAGTCTTGACGTTTAAAACCCAAAAATTATGGGCTAGAAAATAACACTCTGGTAAATCTTGACGATTAGAAGAAATCGCTTTAGAAGCATGAGAAGAATCAAACATAACAAGATTTCCATTTGAATCGATTCTTTTCGCCCGATATGGATGATGATCATTATCTAAATAAACGGGAACCACACCTGTAATACTATCGTCATCCAACATCGTTTGAATACAATCATCCACCCACTCAGTCTGAACTGTTACATTATTAGCCAATATAACAACCAAAATATCTGGCATCTCTTCTTTCTTTTGGATTTCTCCTAAGGCATGATAGATACAATCAATATGTTGCGCTGTTGGAAGAGCCAATTCCATAGGTCTACGAATCGGTTCATAACCAATTTTTTGTGCTTGTTCTAAGATTTTATCGTCATCACTAGAACAATATAATTTATCTACATATTTGGAAGCTTTTACCGCCGTAGCTGGATAATATAAAACTGGATTTCCAAGGACATCTAACACATTTTTATCTCGCAATGTATTATTTCCACGTCCCGTTAATAATGCATAAACTTTCATCTTATTTTCTTCTCCTTTCCAATGCCCATCGAATCATTTTCGCGGAACCTTCTTCAAAATCGACTTCTGGCTCCCACTGCAAAAGTTCTTTTGCCTTCTGATTATCCCCATAAATACCATGTTGATCTCCTGGAGTTCCTTCGACATATTCGACAGTTACATCCCAAGGCAACTGTTCTTGAATAGTAGTTACTAATTCTTCCACTGTTTTCTTTTTCCCTGTACTGATATTAAATACTTCGAATGGGGCACCATCCGTTCGATTCATGGCAAACAAGACTCCATCGACCACATCATCGATATAGACAAAGTCACGAAATCTATCTTTTGATCCCTTAACCAAAATATGATGGTTATCAATCCCTTGGGCAAGATAGATACTGAACATTCCTTGTTTCAAATTATCCATATTTTGTCCAATTCCATAAACGTTAAAGAATCTCAACGCAGTAGTTTGAATTCCATAAGACGAAAAAATACGCATATAATTTTCACTAGCTAATTTCCCTACAGCATAAAAAGATTTAGGAACAGTAAGTGATAATTCATCAACCAATTCTTCTTCATGATCTCCATAGACAGACATAGAACTGGCATAAATAAACTTTTGAATTCCTTTTCTTTTAGCGAATTGTAACAACAATAAAGTAGACATCGCATTCGTATTGAAATCATAAACAGGATCTTCAAAACTAACCTCTCCAGAACTTTGTCCCGCAATATGGATAATTGCCTCAAAATGATATTTTTCTAACTGGGTAAGGATTTCTTCATCATATACGTTCCCTATATAATATTCACATTGTTCTGGAATATTTTCTAGTCTTCCCGTAGACAAATTATCGATAGTAACAACTTTGTACCCCCCCCCCAATCAACTTTTTACTGACAGCAGAACCAATAAATCCTGCGGCACCAGTCACCAATACTTCTTTTTCCATTTTTTCCTCCAATCATTATTTTTTTACCAAATACAAACATAGTCCAAACAATTTTCAAAGCGGTTCTTTTTCTAACTCACACGATGTAACTACAACGAAAATAACTATGGAAACCTCAAATATTTCTATTTCATATTTTTGATAAAATAATACAATTCGTTTCTTTTGGATTCTATTGTATCATTCAGGGAAAGAACATTGTTTAACACAACTTTGATAAAAATCAAAACCAGAAACCACCATCAAACGAAATTGTCAAATCAAACATGAAAGAGGTTTGATTTGATGTTTCAATTTAAGTATAACAAAGAAAGCAAAAAATTCAAAGACAATATGACAAATGGGAAAAGAATCCATTGTATGACAAATGGAAAAAAATCCATCAAAATGAAAAAATAAGAACCGGTTTCTAAACTTTTCCATTCTCATCATTTTTCCAAAGAAAAAAGTGCCCCAAAGGCACGTTCCCTTTTCATAAAGACAAAAGAAAGAAAATTAATCCAAGTATTCTTCTTTAACTTCCGCATCAATTTGTTTTTCTGCTTCTTCGACGACTGTTTCAGAATCAACATCCTCAATATCTTCCCAAGGATCTTCTTCTTCATCATAACTAATTTTTACTTTCGTATCTCCAACAATTTCAATTCCTAATTGTTTTTCTACCGTAAATTCAATTTTTTGATCGACAATTTCCGCTCTAGTACAAGTTGGTTGTTTTAGACTACGTATAACCACTTCTTCATTCGATAAAGATGAAACATCGCTTTTTCTAGGAACAGAAACACTTTCTTGATATTGTACACTCTTTTTTACGACTTCTGTTTTACTATCTTCCATACATGAATACCAAATATTAACGTCATAGCTTCCACTAATAAGGACCTTATCTCCTATCTGATTTCCTGAAAAGTTATGATTAATAATCCACGCACCAAGGATAGTGGTAGGCACAATCTCCGGAGTAATCACATCCGTTGTCACAAAAGTTTTCTTTCCTTTGCCAATTACCGCTTTAGTAACAATTTCTCTTGTATTTGCCATATTATCCCTCCTCTAATTTAATCTATGCAAAAGAACCATTTTGTTGATTGAAAGAAGAGATTTCAAAAAAAGAAAAAGTGGAGAAACATGCTCCACTTAAAATTGAAATAACGATTCGATTCGGTCATGAAGAGAAACAAAGATGGTATTTAATTCTTGTTGTACTTGTAAAAAATCGACATAAAGAGGAATGGCTTCCAATTCTTTCTCTAACTCGATGATTTTGTCTCTTTCCTGTTTTGTATCTTCTTTTCGCATCGTCTTTTGAACCAATTCTTTTTGAATTTTTTTGATTTCCGCGATAAGGGAAGGAATCTTAGGATGGTCTTCCATTTTCTTCCTTAACTGAAGATAGGTTTGATATTCTTCTCCCTCTTGAAGAAACTGTACGATTTCTTCGACTTTTTCAATGATTTTTTGGTTCGACGATAATTCCATCTAAACTCCAAGTCTTGGCTTCTGTTACTTCGACAGAGATAATTTTTCCTATCAAAGCATCAGGTCCATCAAAATTAATCAATTTATTGGTATCTGTATAACCAAATAATTGTGTTTTCCCATTTTCATTATAACCATCCACTAATACGGGAACCACTTTTCCCACTAACTTTTGATTGTTTTCTAAAAAATAACGATTCACTACTTGATTTAGACGATAAAGACGTTGTTCCTTCTCCCTGAGGGGTGTATCATCCTTCAAACGACATGCAGCGGTATTCTCTCTCTTCGAAAAAATAAAAGTAAAGGCATTATCATATTGGCAGTGTTCCACCAAATCCAACGTATCTTGAAAATCCTCTTCCGTTTCACCTGGGAATCCAACAATGATATCGGTCGATACACTCACTCCAGGAATCTTTTCTTTGATTTTATCAAATAGCGTAAGATATTCTTCTTTCGTATAACGTCTTCCCATACGTTTTAGAATACGACTACTACCCGACTGTACTGGCAAATGAATCGCAGGCATAATATTTGGATATTTGGCAATGGTATCGATCATCGCATCCGTAAAATCCCATGGATGACTCGTCATAAAACGCACTCTCGGGATACCCGTTTTCGCAACATCTTCCAATAAGTTTTCCATTCTGTAATCTTCCGCAAAATCTTTCCCGTAAGCATTCACATTCTGTCCTAAAAGCGTCACTTCCTGATATCCATCAGCGACAAGAGAACGAATTTCCGCAAGAATATCTTCTTTCTTTCGACTTCTCTGTTTTCCACGCGTATAAGGAACAATGCAATAAGTACAGAATTTATCACAACCGTACATAATATTGACGTACGCTTTATATTTACTAGCGCGTTTGACCGGCATTCCTTCAATTAAATTTCCCTCGACACTGAGAACTTCAATCTCCTGCTTCCCAGAATCCATATATTTCTTTAAAATCATCGGTAAACGATGTAGATTGTGCGTTCCAAAGACAAAATCAACTTGACGATATTTATGAAGAATCTCATCAACGACTCCTTCTTCCTGCGCCATACAACCACACAAACCAATAATCAAATCAGGGCGCATTTCTTTTAAATGTTTCAAACGTCCCAACATACCAAAAGCCTTATTATGGGCATTTTCTCGAATCGAACAAGTATTTAAAATGACTAAGTCGCTTGCTTCCATTTCTAAGCTTTCGATGAATCCAAGTTCTTCCAACATCGCTTTGATATTTTCACTATCGTGTTCGTTCATTTGACAACCATAAGTTTTCACATAATACGTTTTCTTTTCTCCTATATGAGAAAGTTCTTTCTCCTTATGATATTCTTCTCTTTCAATCGCAGCCTTTTTCCGACTTCTCGCTTCTTGATAACTAGGTAATTTCATAAGAACACCTCAATTCCTTTCCTATTATATCATCTCTGTCAACAGGAAGAAAATCTTTTTCTCATTTCTTTTAAGAAGAAGAATTTTAAAAGTTTCGTTTCGGATATTTTGAGGTAAGCATTTTTACTTTATTTTCTAAAAGACGAAGGTTTTCGACTTCGGAAGAACCGTCATACGAAAAAGAAACATCATAATAAGAAGCAAGAGAACGTGGAATCGAAAAAGAAGGATCTTTGATTGAACAATATTGAAGTACACTTCCAATGAGCCTACACTTTTCTTGATGAGAAATGTTCCAATTGAATACAGAATAGAGTTCGGATATCCACATCTCTCTTTGAAGAGAATGCATCGTTTTAGCAAGAGAAGATTGCGTTCCAAACTTTTGAGAAAGCCAAGACGAACCATCGAGGAAAGAAGAACAAAAATCAAACGGATAAGATTGCCCCAATAGACTTTGTTCTCGATTTTCTAAATGATAAAAATACTTGGCTTCTCTATTCTCCATCAAAGAGTGAACCTCCTTTGCGACCCAACAATGAAAATAAAAATCTTCTTCTAAAAAAGCAGGAAAATATTTTCCTTCTAAAAAAGAACGACGATAAATTTTATTACAACAAGATCTTGTTTCCTGCTTCAAATATTTTTTTCTTTGAAACCCAATCGGAAGAACAGAAGAAAAAAGGGTCTGCGAATCAGAAGAACGTTCTTCCCCTTTCACCAAGACAAAATCTCCTACCACTACATCGGGATGTCTCATCCGAGAGAAAGCAGTATCCAACAATTGTTCATAAAAAGAAGAAGAAACGGTATCATCCGCATCAAAAAAACCAATATACTCTCCTTTCGCTTCTCTCATCCCTAAATTCCTAGTAGAAGAAACTCCCAGATTTCTGGAATGAGAAAGAGAACGAATTCTTTCATCTTCTTTGGCAAGTCGTTTCGCAATCGAGGCACTTTGATCCGAAGAAAAATCATCAATTAAAAGAATCTCCGTTTTCTTAGGAAGAGAACGACACAAAGAAACAAGGGATGTTTCCAACACATTCCCCTTATTGTAAATAGGTACAATGATACTGAGATTCTTCATAAGTTTTCCTCCCCTTGCGAATCAAAAAAAGAAAATAATACGTTAAGCATTACTTTCTTTTAATACGTTGTTGATGATATTATCCATACAAACCGATCTTTGATTTCGCAATACTTCTTCTTTAATCTCTTCCCAATTACTTTTGATAAAAAGAAGAAGTCGTTCCATTCTCGGTAGTAATTCTTTCTCATCTAGACTTTCGATAATCATTTCTAAATTTGTCACTTTCGAGTACTTCCCGTATTTGCTACTCTTAATGTAAGTTTCATACAAATTCTTAAATGATAGAATATCGATGTTATTAAACCTTTCATCCTCCAGTATTTTCACAGTTGTATAGATATAAGAATCATTGATGGATTTATCTAAGATGGTTTCACCCTTATTATTCTTAATATTTGGAAGAAAGTTCTTATTCTTTTTCAATTTCGCGATAATCGAAGCAACATTCACATAGTTGATAGAAACAAGGTAATGAGCGAATGTATTTCCGTCCTGATTCTGATGGTTCACGTCCCATTCTTTACTTCCCATATAACGTAATACCAATTCGTAATCTCCATGTCTCAACAATCTTGTAAGAATACTGTTCCCAAATTCATCGCAGGTATTGATATCGACCAGTTTCTTCCTAAGCACTTTATCGACAACCTCAGTGAATCCTTCCTTAATGAGCTCAAAGATCAGGGATGGATCTTCCTCCACTGCTTTCATCGCTTTTGCTTCATCATAAAACATCTCTAACACCTCTTATACACGGGATAGTTCAATATTATACACACCCAAAAAAGGCTTGTCAAACCGAAAAAGGGACAAAAAAGACAAACAAAGGCTCAAAAGCCTTTGTTTATATGAGAAAAAAAATTTTTATTTTTTTCCAAATCGAGATCGATTGGAAGAACGATGATAGTCGTCCACTAAATCCCATAATTTATCTTTCTGTTGTTCATTCTTTCGTTCCTCATGAATGGCTTTCACAATAGGAGTCGCAATCTTAATCGCCGCAAAAAGACCAAATAAAGCACCGAGAGAAATCAATAGTGTTTTTCCATTAAATTTGACCTCCGCCTCTTCTTCATTGACAAAGCGATAAGTTAAAAAACAAGGAATGGCACCTTCATCGTGAACATGCGAAGGATCCAAACGAGTAAGATTTGCTAAAGGAACCATATACCAATTTAATTGATCTCCTAATCCTTCCCGAATCGCTTCTGCGGCATCGATAGAAGAGACCTGTGGTACCCTCGAACTAGAAGGAACACCTAGATTGCGATGAATCGTTTCGACATGAGAAGAATCAAGCCATGTTGCATCCACATGATAATAATCTCCTTCTACCTGAACCAAATTCCAAGCATGTTCCGGTGTCCTTAAAGAATAGGCTTCTAACCCAACACGCGCCGAAAGTGCCTCCACCAAAGAAGCATAATTACAACAAACAGCATTCGGATTTTCGTCAAGGGCATATTCTAACGTATGAAAATTGTACGCTCTTAATTTTTCGAGAACTTCATCTTCTGATCCTTGTAACGCTTCATAATCATAAGTTAAATGTTCTAAAACATAAATCAAAACCGCATCCAATTTTTCTTGATCGGTACTATCGGTTGAAACAGGTAATTCACGGACAATTTGATCTAGTTGAAACGCCAATTCCTTGAAATGCGAGAAAGGAATCTCTGTATCAATCACGACCCCTGCCTCTTCCAATTCACAAATATCCTGATACGTCAAATAGTGTAACATCGAGGTTTGATCCACATTGTTTTCAAAGGATAATACTTCCAATGTTTTCAATTTTTCAATTGGTAATTTCTTCAAATAATTACAATCGGACAAAGTCAATTTCTTCAAATGAGGAAAATCATTTAAGAAATCCAAATTGTCAACAGCAACACCCCATAAACTGAGTTCTTCCAATTGAGGATATTGTTTTAAGAAATCCAAATCTAGGTCAACAGACCATAGTGACAATTTTTTGAGTTCAGGAAGTTCTTTCAAAGTAGAAAAGTCACAACTACAATTATAAAAAAGTAAGGATTTCAAATGAGGACAATCATTAATCAGTGTAACATCCTCATCTACGTCAATCAGTACCAAATCTTCCAATTCTTGTAAATCACCCAACGTAACAGGTTCTCCGGATACAAATCCTAATTGGTTACGAACGCTACGCTCCATAGCGACATCTCGAAAAAAGATTTCCGAAGCTGGATCCGTAAGATGAGAAGGTTCCTCCCATACCGTTTCCAAAGAGGATTCTTCCTCCGTCGGTACCTCGTTTTCCAAATCCACTTCCGTTCCCATCTCGTCAGAACGAACTTCTGGTTCTCGATATAGTCCACATCCACTAAACAAAGAAATTCCTACGGTTAGTCCTAAAGTCGTAAGAAGATATTGTGGATGGCGTTCTCTCTTTAAAAAACGAAATCTTCGATGAGAAGAAGAAATTTCAAGTTTATGCTCCATTACTCTGTCTCACCTCCTCTAAAATTTGATTGGCAACCAATTGTTCAGGCAAAGACAAATTGGTATCAAAGCGATTGCCATGACAACGCGCCACATAATAATGTTCTTTATCTAACGAACGATAAATCAAATAACGATTATGGAATTCTTTCAAATGAAAAGAAAGAACGGCTTCCATTTTGGTTAACTTTCCATTGTCATCCTCGACAACCACATAATCCATCATTCCACCTTCTCCTCCTTATGGGCTTGTTTTGCCACATAGCGATAAGCATCCAAGCACATAGTTTCCAAATCTTTTTCCGCACACCAACCTAACTTTTCTTTGGCATAACTAGGATCGGCATAACAAATGGCAATATCCCCTGGACGTCTCGCACGGATTTCATACGGAATCGAAACATGATTTACTTTTTCAAAGGTTTTTACTAAATCCAAAACACTATACCCTTTTCCTGTTCCTAAATTATAGGCATCGATTCCTTCCGTATTCATCACATATTCAATGGCTTTTAAGTGACCGCGAGCCAAATCCGCCACATGAATATAATCACGGACACCGGTTCCATCTTTGGTATCATAATCATTTCCAAATACATTCAAATGAGGAAGTTCTCCCATCGCAACCTTTAAGATATAAGGCATTAAATTATTCGGAATTCCTTTCGGATCTTCCCCAATCAAACCGGAAGCATGACAACCAATCGGATTAAAATAACGAAGTAACGCAATACTCCAATGAGAATCCGACACGACCAAATCTCTTAAAATGTTTTCAATCATCAACTTTGTCGTTCCATAAGGATTGGTAGTAGAAAGAGGAAAATCCTCTCTAATAGGTAAACTTTTAGGGCTCCCATACACTGTAGCGGAAGAAGAAAAAACCAATTTCTTACAAGAAAATTCACTCATCACTTCACATAAATGAACAGTCGATTCCAAATTATTTTCATAATACTTCAAGGGCTGTTGAACCGATTCCCCTACTGCCTTATACCCCGCAAAATGAATGACTGCATCGATGGAATGTTCTCGAAAAATTTTGCGCAAAAGTTCTTTCTTTTTCACATCCCCTTCGTAAAAGAAAGGAACTTTCCCTGTAATTTCTTGAATGGCATCTAAAACACTGCGGCGGGAATTCGAAAAATCATCAATCACGACTACTTCATATCCTGCTTCTAACAATTCGACAACGGTATGGCTCCCAATGAAGCCACATCCACCTGTAACGAGTATCTTCATTCTTCGGTTCCTCTTTCCTTTTCATGTTTTTTCTCTCGATAACTATCTTCTGTCTCCTTGACAATATAAATCGGACGATGCTTCGTTTCTAAATAAGTTTTAGCCAAATACTCTCCGATAATCCCCGTACAAAATAATTGAATTCCACCAAGAAAGAATAAAATACAAACAAGGCTTGGCCAACCATCGACTGGGTCACCCCAAATCAATGTTTTAACAATAATAACAAGAATCAAAATAGCCGCAATGAAACAGAAGAAAAGGCCAATAATTCCCGCCAACACAAGAGGTGTCGTAGAAAAAGCCACAATTCCTTCAATCGCATAAGCAAATAACTTACGTAAATTAAAATTCGTCTTTCCTGCCACTCTTTCTTCCAATTGAAATTCAATCCAACACGTATCAAACCCAACAAAACTAAACAATCCCTTTGTATAACGATTGTATTCTCGCATCGATAAAACCGCATCGACCATCTGTCTTGTCATTAAACGAAAGTCTCTAGCGCCAGGAACCATTTCTGTCTTTGACATTTTTCCAATTAAGGCATAAAACCATCGAGTAAAGAGTTTACGAAAGAAAGAATACCCTTTTCGATTGGTACTCCGAGTGGCAACACAATCATATTCTCCTTCTTCCAAAATAGAAAACATTTTCTTAAGTAACGAAGGAGGATCTTGTAAATCGGCATCCATCGTTGTCACATAATCTCCCGATGCTTTTTCTAACCCTGCAAACATGGCTGCTTCTTTTCCAAAATTACGAGAAAAAGACAAATAATGCACCCGTTCATCTTGATGGGCTAATTTTCGTAATGCGTTTAGTGTCCCGTCTTTCGAACCATCATTGACAAAGACAAATTCGAACTCCGCATCCTTTTTCATCTCTTCTGCAACCTTGACAACCGCTTCATAAAAAAGAGGAAGAGACTTCTCCTCGTTATAACAAGGAACCACAATTGATATTACTTTCATATACTACCTCCATGATTATTATTATCATATCATAAAAACACGGAATAAAAAAAGAAATTGGGCTTATTTCGCTCTTTGTTTCATAAAGACCAAATTTCCCCAAAAGAGAAAGAGCCAAATATACCCAAAGAAAAAAGAAAGAAGAAAAGAGATAATCCACCTTCCCCAAAAGGAGAAAGAAGAAAACAAAAAGAAACTAAGAAAATGAATACCATAAGAAATCAAAACAAAGAGACATAATTTTTTTATATGATCGAATTTCTCTTTTCCAAAACAAGTAAGGAAAAAGAAAAGAAAGCCGATAGAAACAAGAAAACTCAAAAGATGATTGACCCATTCCAAAGAAAGAAATCTTTGGAAGAAAAGGAAACACAAAAGAAAGAGAACTTGAAAACAGATCGTAATGCCAACAAACCGTCCTTGACGATTCGTTGGATGTTCTATTTCTTTCTCAATAAACTTATCTATCGTTGATAACATCAATTCATGATTTCCCGTATAAGGTTTCGGAACAAAACTTTTTAATTGCGTCAAACAGGCTTTCAAATCTTTTACATCAAAACAAGGAAGAAGGTATCCCTCTTTTCCTAGTTCTGTGATGACCTGAAGTTGATGATCATTGGTATGTTCTTTATATTGAGCCAAACGAGGAACCGCAATGATTTTCTTTTTATGAGAAAGTCCATCAAAAATACTTCCAACTCCACCATGGGTAATAAGAAAACGACAAGAAGAAAGCAATTTTTCCAATTCTTCTTTCGGTAAGAAATCAACGATTTTCATATACTGACTCGAATACTCCGTATAACCTGCTTGAACCACTACTTCTTCACGAATCACTTTTTGTTGAATCAAAAGTTCCATTTCCCGCAACAATCGTTCAAAGCTTTTATCTTGTGTTCCTAAAGTAACTAAAATCATAAACTCCTCCCTTTAATAAATCCATCCACCATACGTAGCCTCTGGATACAGTTGCAACATGCTTTCCCATTGAACAAGGAACAAATCTGCAAAATGATAAAGTAATCTTCCCGTAATAGTCTTCGTCTGAATATTCGCAAAGGATTCTATATAAATAATTTTAGAACCAAACAATTTTCCAATACAACACATCGGTCCAGCCGTATGAGCCCCGGTTGTCACAATAAAACGAGGACGAAAACGAAAATAATAATAGAGACTTTTAAAACAATTTCCTAATAATTTCCAAGGATAAGAGAAAAGATGATCTTTCGTTCCATAAATCAAATAATGAACCTTATTTTTATATTTTTTTTCAAGAAAAAAACTAGAGGCAATTTTCTCCGTAATAATTTCAAAATCATATTTTTTCCATAGAGACTCTAAACACATTAATTCACTCAAATGACCGCCGGTACTAGAAATAAATAAGACCTTAGGTTTTTTCTTCATTTTTATCCCCTCTTCTTTAATAATTGAAGCCAACTATCTTGAATGCAGTCCTTTGTATAATTCATACTTTTCTTTCGTCCCATTTTCCCCAATTGTCTTCTAGTAGAAAGACTCTCTATCAAAGAAACTACCTGATTGGCCATCGCATCAAAATCTCGGCTTTCAATTAAATATCCATTTTTCTCATGTTCGATTAAGTCGTTCGCACCTTCCGCAGAAGTAAAAGCCACACAAGGAATTCCATGAGACATGGCTTCAATCAAAACAAGCCCAAAAGATTCCGTATAAGAAGTCATCAAATAAATAGAAGAATGAGACAACAATTCATCGACTTTTTCTTTCCGTAAAAAACCATGAAGTTCTACAAAATTAGTAAGTCCATATTGATAAATGGTATCGACAATTTTATTTTTCTCGGCCCCATCTCCAACAAGACAAAGTTTCCATTCTGGTTCTTTTTCATGAATTTTTTTAAATACCTCAATTAAATCTACAAAACCTTTTTCGGGCGAAAACCGCCCAATAGAAATCAGACGTTTTTCTTTCAAAGTAGAAACTTTTTCAGGAATCGAATCCAACATATTGGGGATATAAACACATTTACATTTCATCCCTCTTTTTCGAAATTCTTTCTTATAAAAAGAACGTAGGGAATCAGATACTAAAACAAAACTATCTAAATTTTTACAAGAAGAAACTACCTTTTCAATATATTGAACATCCTGATGATGATGATTGTGTTCCCAACCAATTTTATAAACATGGGAAGGGGCATATTTTCCTAACCAAGAATTAAATAGTTCTCTCGTAGAAATGATAATTTCACTATCGCATTGTTTGATCGCTTCCACTGTTTTTCTGCGCCGAAGTAACAACACCAAAAGAGCCTTATAAGACTCTTTTAAAAAAGAAATAGGTTTGAACTTTCGAATAGATTGTTTCCACTCCTCACGATTCGGTTTATACTTTTCAATTAAATAACGCACAGTTACTCTAGGATCAATATCGAATGCAGGTTCACTCAAATGATAAGTAGAAAGAATTTCCACCTCATAATCCTGACATAACAAATTGGCCAAATTCGTAATACACTTCTCGATTCCACCGTGACCTAAATGTAAGGCTAAAATACTGATTTTCTTCATCGAATCACCTTATAGCCATTATATAATATTTTCAAGATTGATGTAAAGTTTTGCACATGATTTAACAGTTTTCCTTGGCTTTTTTTCGACGAGAAAACGAAGAATCACAGAAAAAGAGTCCCATCGTTCCTAACCAAATTTCCGAAAGTAAAAAATGTTTGACATCTTTTTTGGAAATTGTCACATCCGTCTTCGGTGGAAGTAACATCGTATTCGAAACCACTAAAGAAACCACTTTCCCCTCTTCTTGAATGGTAAAAGGAATTTTTTCCTGAGAAAGTTGATATCCCTCAGGACTTTCTATTTCAAGAAGATAATACTTACCATAAGGAAGAGAATCGACGAAAAGAGAACCATTTTCATCTGTAGTCAAATCCGTAATCCAAGTCCCATCCTCGGTATAAAGAGAAAAGGTTGCTTGAGGAAGAAACTCGCCCGTATCGGCATCTACTTTTTTTAAGGAAAGACTCCCCTTCTTTTTCGAATTGAACACTTCTAAGAAAATCGTTTTTCCATAGTCTTCCACTTCCTCCCAAGCAGTATCTTCCGAAATAGAAAAAAGAATACTTTCTTGAAGAGGAAGATACCCTTCTGGAGCCTTGACTTCCTCTAATCGATAATTTCCCGCCGGAAGCGGTTCCGGAGTTAAAAACATTCCATTTGAATCGGTTTCAAAAATCGTCGTTCGTTTCCCATTTTTCACATAAGAAATATACTCTTCTGTATCTAGATGAAAAATCCGAAATTGGGCATGGGAATAAGGAATCCGTTCTCTCGTTTCTAGATCTTTCTTTTGTACCTGTAAATACCGCGTAAGAATCGAATTTTTTAATTCGAAAGAAAATTCTTTTCGAGATAAATCCGTAAGATCAACAAAAAAGTCTTCGACATATTCATAATTGGTCTTCCCAGCTACCTGATGAAAACGATACTGTCCATAAGGAAGTTCCACAGATGCAAAACCAGAAGAATTGGTGACAATCGTCGTATACAATTGATCTTCATCATCATAAATTTCAAACTTTGCTTGATACTCTCCCTGCCAAAAATTCCCACTTCCATAAAGTTTATGAAGAAGCACTTTTCCTTTATAAACTTGATCGAGTAAATCGATGGATACTTCTTCTTGATCTAAGGTAATTTCATGTTCTAGAGGATCCAACAAATACCCTTTTCCACTTTCCAATTCCTTGACATAATAAGTACCATAGGGAAGATAACTAGAAAGGACGAGTTCTCCTTCCTGATAGAACGAAATTTTTTCAATCAAACGATGATTGGTATCGTAAAGACCATAGACTGTTCCTTCAAAACTAGCCATTCCTTGTGGTTCTGTTTGTTTCGTTTCTTGATCTACTTTACGAAAACGAAATCTCCCACCCTCGATTTGAATTTGAAAAGTCGTAGAAACAACTGGATAATCTCCTCGAACAATTAAATCCTGTCCCGTCGAAGACACGTAAAGAAGAGAACGATTCGCTTCTTTTTTCTTATGAAACGCGCAAGAGTACGTTCCCGGTTTCGAAGCGTGAACCACTAACGTATCCGTTTGAATTTCACAAGAAATACCGGAATCAAAAAAAGTAAGTTCATAATCATGTAATACTTGATTGGTATCAGAATAAGAATACGTCCCATTGGCAAGAAATTTTTCCTTTTTAGGAGTTTCTCCAAAAGAAGGAACCGTCGAATGACGAAGAATCAAACTTTCAATTTCCTGCATTTCACTTTCAAATTTAGATGCCCGATTTCCATTCAGTGTATCAGTAAAATAAATGGTACTATTTGGTTCCAATGTTTTCCAAATCAAAAATTGACTAGCAGCATACCAACGATCTTCTGTATGATTACCATATCCGTAACCATAGTAAGAAATCAATTGAATTCGATTCCAAGCAGCCTCTGAAATCCCAGCATAAAAAGGATAGTTCTCTTGATACGCTGGAAGATCTTGATAAGAACCCAAAGTCTCCCAAAGTTCAATACAATACGCAGGTGCATTATCACTGACACGTCGAAAAATTTTCATTTGTTCATACTTTCCGGAAGAAGCGCCCGGTTTAAATTTCTTTAAATAGGCACCCGTAACAGACTCTCCTTCATAAAACTGATCACTTTGCGCAAACACGTTCTCCGTTGTCCACAAAAATAAAAGACTAAAAATGATGAATAAATATTTGATGTATTTCATAAAACCCTCCTGTCACTTATGATTATTTACAAAACTCTTCGTCTTGGGCAAAAAAAGAGAAAAAAAAGAAAAAAAATACGTTATAATAAATACAAGAGAAAAATAGGAGGAGAAAATGATACGAGTATTAAGAAATGGAACCGTCATTACGATGGACGAAAAAAGAAAGCAAAAATATGAAAAATTAGATATTGTCATAGAAGATACCACCATCAAAGAACTTACGACTCACTACGAAGGTCCGTTCGATCAAGAAATCGATGAAACAGGAAAAATTATTCTCCCAGGATTAGTCAATAGTCATACCCATCTAGGAATGAGTATCTTTCGCGCGACCAATGACAATTACAATTTACAAGACTGGTTAAACAAAAAAATATGGCCCATTGAAAATCAAATGACAGACGAAGATATCTACTACACAACCTTACTTTCTTGTATCGAAATGATTCAAACAGGAACAACGACTTCCAATGATATGTATTTTGGAATCAATGGGAGCCTCAAAGCCATTAAAGAAACCAAAGTACGAAGTGTATTTTCGAGATGTCTCATGGGAAACATAGAAAAGGAATCGTTCGACAAAATAGAAGAATTTAAAGATTTAGTAGAAAAAAATCAAGGAAACGAATTACTCACTTTTACTGTAACTCCACACTCTATGTACACTTGTAGTAAAGAGTATTTGAAAGAATGCAAAAAAATAGCAGATGAATTTCATCTACCCATTCATATGCATTATTGTGAAAATCAAGCGGAAGTGGAAGGAATTCGCAAAGACTATGGAAAAAGTCCAGCCGAAGCACTACAGGAGCTTGGATTCTTAGAAAATAAATTGATTCTCGCCCATGGCACTTGGATTAGTGAAGAAGAACAAGACCTACTCGCCCAATACGACGTTTCAATCGCTACCAACCCAGTCAGTAACCTCAACCTAGGATGTGGAATTGCTGATTTAGTCAGTTATCAAAAAAAGGAAATCAATATCTGTTTAGGAACCGACGGACAAGGAAGTGGCAACAATTTAAATCTTTTCTATCATATGTCTCTCGTCGATCAACTTCAAAAAGCCAAATATCAAAACCCTACCGTAATGGGATCTTATGACGTTTTAAAAATGGCAACCATTCAAGGAGCCAAAGCACTTGGTCTAGAAGATAAGATTGGTTCTATCGAAGTAGGAAAAAAAGCAGATATCATCGTTTTGGATTTGACAAACACAGAAATTTATCCAACGGTAGATCTCATTACGCAAGTGGTTCATAATACAGAAAGTAACAACGTAGATACCACCATCATTAACGGAAACATCTTGATGCAAAATCACCAATTATTGCTTCCGATAGAAGAAGAAAAACTAAAAAAACAAATTGACAAAATCATCGAACGATTGATGTAAAGAAAGAAAAACAATTAATGTAAAAAGATAAAATAAGGAATGTAAAAAGATGTCAAAGTAATCGTAGCCGCTCCTTGAATAAAAAGAAACGAGGCACCACTTGATGACATCTTTTTTCGTTTAAAATTCTAAATCTCTCTGCATCTTTTCAATTTCAATATAATCTTTTAAATAATGTTTTTTAGATAATTCTTTCGGTACATATTGAATATTCTTTTCCTGAATCACCGCATTTCCCACATGAAAATCTTCAGGTGATAAATGTTCTGTTTTGATTTCTTTCAAAGCATCCATAAGATCCTTCTTTGATAACGATTGATCAATATGAAGAAAGACAGGAATCCGATAAATATTCATAATATGAGAAGGAATGCCATGTTTTCCCAAAGCATACTGCAAGGTGGTCAAAGACTTCGTTCCCAAATAAGGAAACAATCCCCAACAATGATCCGATAAAATAACAATCGACTCTTGATCTAAAGTAGCATTTCGAAAAATTTGACGACTCTTTTCTAGTAAATCTTTGGCATTTTGACGTAAATAAGGATACACTTCATCACTCTTTAAAATATCACGCATCTTTTTCAAAATCATCGTATCAATGATAACCTCATCTGGTCCATCCCAATAACTTTTCGAAATCCCCCGAATCGGTTTCACAAACACCTGCCGTTTTTCTGGATTTACTTCCTGTACTCTCCAACTACTACCTGCTAAAATCAAAGTTTCTCCGACAGGAACCAAGGTATTAATCGTTCCTATTTCCCTACTTTCATATCGTACTGAAAATTCAATCTCATTCTCAAAAACAGTCAAAAACTGATAACGAGAAATCGTTCGTTCTCCCTGTTCTCCAATTAATAAATTTCCCTCTTCATCTTGTTCCAATTGTCGAATAGAAACAAGATAATTCAATAAAGTTTGATAATCTTTTTGAGAAATTTTCGTAAAAGGAGAAAGAGTAAGCATGAATTGTGCCAACTCTTGAGGAGTCGCACTTCCTCGAGAAGTCAAATAACACATAGTTTGATGATACAAAAGAGGATAAGGAAGTTCTGCCTGTTTTAATGGTTCAATCCATTTTTCTTTCGTATAAAGTTCAATCAAAGCGATACAAAGAATCATATCCCAATCGATTTGTTGATAAAAATCTTTATTCTTTTGTTCCGTATCATCCTGATCTTTTTTATTAAAAAGAAACATCATTTCACTGATTCCCGTTTTTCGCCCACTTCGACCTAACCGTTGAACAAAACTAGATACAGAGTACGGCGTTCCCGTTTCAATAATCCGTTCCAAATCCCCAATATCAATTCCAAGTTCTAGAGTTACGGTCGCTCCAATGACCGTTTTTTGTTCCCCACTCTTCATCTCTTTTTCAGCATATTCTCGCAAACCACCGGACACATTTCCATGATGCGTATAATAGATATCGGGTGTTTTTTTTCGATTCGCCAATAATTTCAAATTGGCAATATTTAATTCTACTTCACTACGACTATTCGAAAAAATAATACAACGTTTACCAAAAGATAAATCGTAAAGTTTATCATAAAAGTCGGATTCTATTAACGAATGATCAATCATCAAATGAGCGGTTCTTTTTCCACCAGATACCTGAGGAACCGAACAACTACGATGACTTCCACTCGATAACCACTCTGCTACCTCGATAGGATTTCCCACCGTCGCACTTAAGCCAATTCTTCGTGGAGAACAAGAAGTAAGTCGAGAAAGACGTTCTAATAAACAAAGAAGTTGAATGCCACGATTTTCTCCCATAAAATAATGAACTTCATCAATCACAACATATCGTAAATCAGAAAATAATTTCAATGCCTCCTGCTTTCGATAAGTAAGCATAGATTCTAACGATTCAGGAGTAATTTGAAGAAGTCCTTTCGGATTCTTTCGCAATTGATTTTTATGACTATCGGAAACATCCCCATGCCATTTATGAACAGGAAAATCTGCTTCTATTAATAAATCTGTAAGACGTTCAAATTGATCATTAATTAAAGCCTTTAAAGGACTAATATATAAAACACCAACAGAATGAGATGGATGAAAATACAAATCTGTTAAAATTGGCAAAAAAGCAGCCTCCGTTTTTCCACTCGCTGTTCCAGTAGATAATAATAAATTTTCATCCGAATGAAGAATCACATCGATACTCGCAACTTGAATATCTCTTAATTCTTCCCAATGATTTCGATAGATATAATCTTGTATAAAAGGGGCTAATTCATCAAAAGCACTCATAATTCAAAACTCGCAAACTCATCTATAATCACATCATCTGTATCCTGACTTTCCGAAAATTGGAAAGAATCACTCTCGATAATTGACAATAAACTTTTTTCCGGATACTGATATAACGTATTTAAAAGTTCGATGAAATCACGAATAATTTCTCTCGGTGTAATTTGTTTCGCCGCCCCTACACGACTAAATTCTATCTTAATAAATTCAATCAATTCTTCTTCTTTAATCTTTCTTGGATACTCATATAAATCCGCATGAATATTTGTTAATTTTTCCACAAGAATTGTCATTTCAGATGGAGTCAATGGCTTCAAACGAATAATAGGCGCAAAAAAATCTCTTGCTTCTTCATCCGCAAAACGACTATCTTCTAATCGCGATTTCAAAGCCTCATAACTGAAAATTCCTCTTCTTGTATCTTCGACACATTGAGGCGTTCCACCCATAATAATCCCTAAATACTGGGCTTTTCCTTGTAAAGTGTCGTTATACATAGTAAGAATCTTTTCATAGTTACTTTGTCTAGTAATAGAAGAAGAAATCTTATATAAATTGACTAATTCATCAATCAAAAGAAGCATTCCTTTATATCCCGCTTTTACTAAAAATAAAGCAAGAATTTTAACATAATCATACCAATTATCATCAGAAATAATAATATTTACTCCTAAGAGTTGTTTACATTCAGTTTTCGTTGGAATCTCTCCCCGTAACCACCGCAAAACATTATTTTTTAACTCATCATTTCCTGTTTGATATCCAATCCAATACTGTTGAATCATTTTAGCAAAATCAAATCCATGAACCATTCCTTCTACTTGACTAACAGTCTCATAAATTCTTTTTTCTACTTCTCTCGAAAACTCGGGACTATCAGCAGAAAAGGATTGACTTATTCTCACTTCACTTTGAATAGAAGAAATCCACCGTTCCAAAATAAGAGGTAAAGCCCCTCCATCCGGTTTCGTCTTAGTAGATAAATTCGTAATCAATTCATGATAAGTCGCAAGTCCTTGTCCTTGTGTTCCCATTAATCTTCGTTCAGGAGATAAGTCGGCATCCATCACAACAAATCCTTTGTCCATCACATGATTTCGAATCGTTTGCAATAAAAAACTTTTTCCACTTCCATATTTTCCGACGATGAATCGAAAAGTGGCACCTCCGTCCGCAATGATATCCACATCTTTTAATAAGGCATTAATTTCTTTTTCTCTTCCTACTGCGATATAACCCAATCCAGTACGTGGGACTACCCCACCTTTTAAAGAATTTAATAAGGATGTAGCAATTCGTTTCGGTATTTTATTCTCCATGTTTTTCCTCCTCAAGACACTGAGTTAATTCCTCTCGATAGTCTTCATATATTTCGATGGAATCAATCAAATCTTCAATTAAATTATCACTAATAAATTCCAATGCTTTAATATTAATATTCTCCATAAACACTTCCAGTAATTCCTGTTGTTCACTCGCCATTTGTTGTAAGTCCTTACGCGAATATCCAGAAAGGACACCTTCTATAAATCGTTTTTCTACTTCTGTGAAATGTTGAACTAGAGCCATCATACCCATTTCCGTATTTGATTCTTGTTCAGGAATTTCTCCTATTTGTACCGAAGAAGGTGGAGAAATCGCAACAGGAATTTCTTCTCTTCTTTCGTCTTCTGTAACTAATTTTTCTTGAATCCGTTCCGTCGCTTTTCGAATTTCATCAAATTTTTCTTTTTCAACGACAATAGACTGCATTCTTTGTTCTTGTCTTTCCTTTCTAATAGACTGCTGCGCTTCTATTAAAAAAGTATCTACTGCCTTTTCAATGACAGAGTTTATTTCTCCTCCTTCGATAAAGTCAAGAAAAGAACGTCTCATATTCATAACTTTTCCCGATAAAGAATAATTGACTGTAATTGTTCTTTTATATTTTGTTTTTTCACGAATACGAGATTCTATTTTCTTCAAAAAAATTCCTAACAGAGGACGATTATTGGGACTTTCTACAAAGAGATGTGCAGACCATCTTTTATCTTTATAAAAATAGGTATCTAAAGTAGAAAAAAGTACTTCTCGAGAACCATTTTCTCTTGTTTCCACATAAGGAAATTCTTGAAAGAGTGGATAGTTATCATATACTCTCATTTCCCCAAATACAATTTTTTTAAAATCATATCCATTCTTTTGAAAACACATTTCTAACTGAGAAAAAACTTTAGGAATCGCTCTTTCTACTAAAAATCCATAAGGAGAAGAGTAAAAAGAACTTTTCGAAACCTTATAACTAGAATTCTGATCTAAATAGGAAAAAACACCATCGTATTGACCCAAAAAAACTTTTTCTCTTTGTTGGTGTAAACGATAAGCATCCTCTAGCGAAAACATTTGGTAATACTCCTGACAAGAAATAGGAAGTTGATAATTAATAATAAAATCTTTAACTACTTTTCGAAATAAAGTCAAATAATAAGGTTCTGTAATATCTTTGTAATACACATCAATTAGTGTTTTTAAAGTTTGAAAAGCCTCATCAGGATTTTGAAATCCAATTAAATTAATAATTTCACTACAATAAACGAATAGATATGAAGTAGAAATTTTAGGATACTCCCCTTTTCGAAATTTCGTTCTCCAAGTCAAATACGTTCTTAATTCAGGAATTTCTAACGAGTCGTAGTTCCAATAATACGTATACATAGGTGTAACCATATGCATATATTTATCTTCCACATCTACCATAAATTTAGCCTGTTGATAAAATATTTGATTACGAGTAGAAAAATAACCATCACGGGAATAATCAGAATGATAAGAAAGATTACTAGATATTTTTTTCATTTGTTTAATTTTAGATAAAATATCACTTTCTTCTTGAAAAACTTTATCACACGCATATCGAATCTTTTCAGAGGCATAACTAGATAAATGAACACAAACCTGTTTTAAAAGTTCGTCTTTCGAATCCATAGTTATCCCTCCTTTCTCTCGAATTCGTCCTTACTATACCATATTTTCTATAAATTGCCTAGCGAACAAACTCATTTTTTGACAAAAAAAAAGAAAGGATTTTCCTCTCCAATTTTTCATATATTTTGATTTTTTGTAGTAATAATAAATTGTTGCACACTAACCAAATTATACAGAATCCTAAAACCCAAGTGGATTTGAAAAAATAAAAAATCTGTTACGTATTTTACTCAAATTATACAAAATCCTAAAATTCGCCACTTTCTTTAATTTCAAAATACACTTGCGCATTCTCCAGAACATACAAAAAACAAACTCTAAAACATCTAGTTCTTACCTTAATATTTCATACACTAACAAAATTATACAGAATCCTAAAACTTGCAGCAGTATCCCAAAACGAATCATTTGTTGTTCACCACTCAAATTATACAAGATCCTAAAACTTCAGTTGTAAAAGAGAATTACCAGAAAGTATTTTACACCATCCAAATTATACAGAAACCTAAAACGGTGCTTTAGATTTTTCTATTTCTTTTATTTTACAGTTGTACATCACTCAAATTATACAAGATCCTAAAACTTAGCCAATTTTTCCTCAATATCAATAAAGGTTGTACACCACTCAAATTATACAGGATCCTAAAACATATAAATTTCATATATGATTATTTGAATAGTTGTACACTACTCAAATTATACAGGATCCTAAAACCCATATGGCGATTATATTGTATCAATCGTAGTTGTACACTACTCAAATTATACAGGATCCTAAAACCTATAGACATTATATCACAAAGGCTATAAAGCAGTCAAAAAGGATTGAACATTGTTATCCAAAGAAGAGAAATCAAATATGAGATTTTTTTTCAGGTCAAAAATTTTATTTAAAATAGTTGCCAAAATAATTTCATCTTGTTCACTCAAAATTATTTTTTTCCTAAAAAAATAATAATTAAAATATTTTTCTAAGTAGGAATAAATTTTGTCAAAACGATAAGCATTTGGCCAAAGTCTTTCAATTTCTGCAAAAACAATATCCCAATGAATTTCCCTAAAAACAGTTTCACCTATCATAAAATTATAATTTTTAAATTCATAATTTTTTGCTACATCAAAACTATAACAATTATCAAATTTAGAAAAGTCAAAATGTAAAATTTCGGAATTATAAAAAATAATATATTTTTTTAAAGGATTTTCTTCCATTACCAATTTTAAAATTTCAAAAATAAACCGATAAATAGTCTCACAATCAGAATAATCAACAGAAAATTGATAAAAATTTTGAATCAATTTTATCAAATTTTCCTCAACAACTGGAGAAACTGCAACAAATGTATCACGAAAACAGTTACAACATTCATTATAAATATCAGTAAAAAAAGTTAAATCAAAGCAATCATAAGATTTCATTATTTTCACATTAACATATTCATATAATAATGAACCCTTTTTATAATAGAGTTCTTTAATTACTTGCTCAAAATCTAATAAATTAACAAGAACATAATTTTTAGAATCAACAGAAATATCATTCATAATAATTGATAATTTATCATCTTTTTCTACAATTTTCCTATAAAAGAACAAATAAAAATTCATAATATAATTTCCAGTGTCTAACACACGATTCTCTTTCTGAATTCGAAAAACAGAATCGTGATATTCATCATTTATTTTCAACAAAATCATTCTTTATCTCCAAATACTACCAACTCTTTTCCACCCACCAACATTTCAAATTTATTTTTTTCACCAGTAAAATAAATCATATCTTGATATTGCTTTTCTGTAACTCTTAAAATCATAATATTTCCCTTTGTCGGAATTATCCTTTCCAATTTCATATATTGCTGTTTAAAAACAGTTTCATTTTGAATCACTTTCGTATAAACGGAAAACTGTAACATATAAAATCCCAATGAAATAATATCCTTATGAAATTTACTATATATTTTTCTACTTTTTTCATCTTCCATCGGAAGATCATAAATTAATAAAACACGCATTTGTTTATAATAATTTATATAATCCATAATAACGATGGAAATTGAATTTTATTTACGTCTCCCGTTTCTAAAAATGAAAAAAGATTTTGAACATAAAATTGTATTACAATATGTATTTTATATTCATTAGAATGATATAGTATCTTTTCATTCAAAATATTTACAAAACTTCTTTTTAAATCCGGTGTTAAATAATCGTTAGAGTTCATTGCTAAAAGAGAATAGACAAAATAATCGACAATAGGACGGAAAGGTTCAATCAAATCATCCGCTAAATTAAAAAAATTATATTCGCTCTTATGGCATAATCCCATCGAAGGTAAATAACCACATGAGACAATTTCTTGACTTATTTTCGAACGAATGACTTGGTAAACATAGTTTAACGAATAATTAATAATATCCTCACTAAATCTTTTAAACTGATTTCCAAATAAAGATTTAAAATAAATTCTACTAGCAATTCCCTCTCGGTTATTTAAATCCCCAATAGAAACTTCTTCTAATAATTTTCGCATAATTGGAAGTTTTTCTTTTTTATCAATTAATTCCAATGTATGAATTTGTCCCTTCATTTTCGCTCTTACAATCTCAGTCCATAAATAATCTTTCATCTCCCCGGACCACTCCATCTGAGATTCTATTTTTTTGACTGCACGACTATGATTATAAAGAGTAACGAAACTACCAATAGGCATATGAGAACCATCTGTAAAAATAACATTGATTCCCTTTTCACAAAGTGTAGATAATAATTTCAATGAAACATAACACCTTGGATCATCAATTATTAAATTACTAATTTCGTCAAGGGAAATCCAAAAGTCTTCTTCTTCATAACGAATAACAATATGATTCAAATCCAAATGAATTTTGACTGCTTTTTCTACAAGAACACTTCGAAAAGCCATAAAAAAGAAAAGAGATGCTAGTTAGGCATCTCGCGGTTTCCTCATATAGAGTTATAATAGGAAAACCTGTATAATTTGAGTAGTGTACATCACTACACCCTTAATATATCATTTTTCTATCTTACAAGTCAATCTTTTTTTCTTGTTACCAAGAACATCAATATCATAGAGAGAAAAAGACAAATCATTTGTAGTAAAACTTCTACCGTTCTTAAGTTCTATTTTATTCAAAGTCTTATGAAAAGTTTGATACTCCCCAGTTACCACAGTTCCATTCTTTTTTGTTACTTCTAACCAATTACCACTATATAAATTCGTAATAAACCTCACTTTTTTATCACCAATATACTTCTTACATAATGTTTGATAATAAGGATCATCCTGTTTCAATCTTCTCGTTTTTAAATCCACAAAAACAGAATAAATAGGAAGAAAAATAAATTTTTGTCGATCCAAATCTAAATATATCTTTGTGCAATGCAAAGCTAAAGAATCCAAAACCAACAATGTTCTTTCTTTTTTATGAATCGATTTTTTTTGTAAAAAATATGGCGTTGTAATACCTTTATAATAACGTAATCGAACAACTACAGGGCTATTTTTCTTTTTACTTGGAACACGAATTCCATATTGCATATAATCAAATTTTTCATTTTCGGAATCAAAGCCACTACGCTCTTTACAATAAGCAACAAAGGGATTTTCTTTTCCTACTCTAGTATGATAAATATCCTTCAAATATTGAAATAAATTGATATCATTGTCTTGACATAATAAAGTGATACTTGAATCATTCTCATCAAATAATTTATCAAATTGTTTTACGACATCTGCATTAGAAAAATCAGCTAAATAGATATTATCTACTTGATCAATTCTATAATATTTTCCATCTCTTTCAAACACTTTATATATATTGGAATTTGCCAATTTTTGTTGTGGATTTTTTTGAATTTCATAAGAAAGTTTTATTTTCTCGTCACTATCAATTTGACTAAGTTGCTCTTTATAATCTGTTAAATGAAAGTGAGTAATATATTCTACCTTAGAACATAAAGCATCTGATCCATAATCTTTCCAAAACTTTGGATTATTCTGAGAATCCACTAAAATTTCTCCAAAAGGAGTGGTCGCAATCGCACCAACAATACAAGCATCAACAGCATGATGAAACTTTCCAATAGTACGATCCTTTTGAATATTCTGTTGTCTACGAACCTTCGCTGTCAATTGTCCAGGAGTAGATAAAGTAAGGACTTCTTTTTGTTCATAATTCCATTTTAAATAATCATTAAAAATATGAATTTGATGAATCAATTCTTTCGTTGCATAGGCAGTATCTCTTAAATTACGATGAAAAAATCTTGTACTATATTTACTAATATCTTCTTCATATAAAAAATTTTTTAACTTTTCTTCAGAAATATTTTTTAACATTTGAATTCGTTTTTTATATAATTCATAAGTGCCTAAAGAATTTAAATACTGATAAGGAGTTCGATTTGATTTTTGATGATTACATTCTGGACACGAAAGAGTTTTATTTTCATAAGAATCATTTCCACTTTCACTGATAGGCAAAATATGTTCAACTTGAAGTCTTCCATGCATAACATCATCTAAGCGAATAGGACGATTACAATAAGGACATTGACCATTAATTTCCTTATAAAGCATTACTTTCTCAATATTCGTTTCATTAACAAATTCATCCCCATAAATAGTGGAAATATCTTCCTTGGCATTTTTTCTCATTTTTTCATTCTTAGCTTGATCTCTCATCAATTCTGATTTCCGTTCTTGTCCATTCATTTCCTTAGTAGATTCAATGGAAATCACCTTAGGTAATTGTTTTTTTTGATCAATAATAGAATTAATAAGATGAATCGACTGCCGCAACGTTTTTTTCACTTGAGGAGATGCAATAATATCATCAACAAATTTTGCATTAATATGAGGAAGTTTTTCTTTTTTCGCACAATAATGCGAAGAAAAATACTCTCGTGCCTCTTTATCATAATCAAATTTTTTTCTTACCTGCATAAAATTCATTTGATAAGCAAGCATATCATTGATTGCTCTTCGCAAAACACTTTCAGACAAAGAATGATAAGATAAGGCACCTTCTTTTTTCAATTTTCCCTGAATTTCTTTCAAAGTATTCGCTTCTTTCTCATGAAATTCATAATCGATTTCATCATCGAATTCAATCATTTTTAGGACTTCGGTCATTCCTGGTGCAACCGTCAAATAGTAAATAATTCGATTATAAACGTTTTCATTGCACAACCAAGAAACATCCAATCCCTGATCTTTCCATGTTTTAGAAATATAACGATAATAATTCATAGTTGAAAATTCAGGTCGTTGTTGCCGATCAACACGATATCCAAAAATATCTTCCAAACCTAATCCAAAAAGTTGTTTCAACATATTTTTGACATTCACTTTTTCATTAGTAATACAATATTGAAAAATACAATCGATACTTTCTCTTGTAAATTTATAACGCTTCGAAACATCTAAATAGACAGCATTTTGATTTTTCAATTTTTCAACATTCTGAACAGAAAGATTGACAAAATCATTAATTAAATTAAATTTTTCTGCGTAAAAATTAACCTTAGGCGCACATTTCTCATGAATAGAAATTTCACATTTTCCAATTAAATCTTCAAACAAATATTTTTCATAGTTTGAATTTTTTTCTTTATTTTTTAAGTATTCACTAACCTGTTCCGGAGTTTGAAATCTTCCATAAGGAGTTAGAGAATGAACAGAACCAGGTCCCTCCCAGAATTTTCTTTTCCGTTTAAAAATTTCCCTTACCTTATCCTCTATTGTTTTTAATTCCGGATAATATGTTTCTTGAACAGAAAAAAGTTTTAGAATCTCTTTTTCAAGATCACTATTTTTTACAGTACAATCCATAGCACGATATTTACCAACTTTTAAGTACAATTGATAATAATATTCACAAGGAAGTTTTCCATCTAAATCTACAAAATTAACTTCTTCGTCCCCAAAAGGAATATATCCGCGATGACTAGTTAAAAAGCATAGAATATTGACAATATCCTGTTTCTCAATCCTAGTTACAATACCTTGAACTCTTTTTTCAATTAACTTAGAATCCGTTGTCTTTGTAGAAGGAAATCCAATAGAATGAAACAAAGATAATAAATCTGAAATCCTCGTATCTTTCCTTTTTAATCTACGACGATTATTTCGAGCAGAACGTCTAATTTGAGCGTCACCACTAATAGAAAAAATCTTTACTCCATAATCCTCTATTTTTTTGTTTTCTAAATCAATAATAGACCACCCAACATTATTTATTCCTAAATCCAAACCAATCACATATTCTTTTGCCATAAAAACCACCTATTTTTCCAAAATTCGCCTTTACTATACCATATTTTCTATAGACTGCCTAGTGAACAAACTCATTTTTTGACAAAAAAAAGAAAGGATTTCCCTTTCTCAGACTGTTGACAAAAGAAATTTTGACAATGGTCTTTTTATTTTGAAAAAAATATATTATAATAAAAATGTAAGGC
>CANQHQ010000006.1 GCA_947623825.1 uncultured Bacilli bacterium | reverse complement strand
ATGACAAAGAGCGACAGAAGGCTTATGATTACAAACAAGAAATCTATCGACAAAGCGAAGAAGCAGAAGAAAGAGGAGAAAGAATCGGGTTGGATAAAGGAGAGAAAATCGGGTTAGATAAAGGAATACATCAAGTTGCCCTCACAATGCTCAAGAAAAATTTAGATATCAATCTCATTGCAGAATGCACCGGTCTTACCTCAAACCAATTACAATCTCTAATGCAAAAGTAAAAGAAAATTGTGAAAGGAATGAGATTATGAAAGAATATGTAGAAGAAGCAAAGAAAGCAAGCAAGAAGACAACGATTGTGAAGTTATATGACAAAGAGCGACAGAAGGCTTATGATTACAAACAAGAAATCTATCGACGAAGCGAAGAAGCGGAAGAGAGAGGAATGGAAAGAGGAATGGCAAAAGGAGAAAAAATCGGTTTAAATAAAGGAGAGAAAAT
Source organism: uncultured Bacilli bacterium (assembly GCA_947623825.1). GTDB lineage: Bacteria > Bacillota_I > Bacilli_A > RF39 > UBA660 > Alloscybalousia. Next base: position 49,642 of record CANQHQ010000006.1, on the reverse strand, counting down.
CGGACTAGATAAAGGAAAAAATGAAAAAAGTCAAGAAATTGCCCTCACAATGCTCAAGAAAAATTTAGATATTAATCTCATTGCAGAATGCACAGGTCTTACCTCAAATCAATTACAATCTCTAATGCAAAAATAAAAGGCGAATATCGCCTTTTTTCGTTTCTTACTTTTTTCCCTTATACTCATTCGTAATCTCATAGAGAAAGTTCAAAGCCTCCATTGGAGTCATTTCTAGGGGATTAATTTCACCCAACTTCTTTGTAATTTCATCCTCTGTTACAGGATCTGTATTATCAAAATCTAAAAATAAACTAGTCTGGGTAAACGTCTGCTGCTTTTCCCCCTTGTGTTCGTAAACATCTAAAATTTCACTAGCACGTTCAATCAAAGAGGTTGGTAGATGTGCCAAAGAAGCAACATGAATTCCATAACTTTTATCTACGGCGCCATTTTTGACTTTATGAAGGAACGTAATCGTTCCCTTCCCTTCGATGGCACTAACATGAACATTTCGAAGGTTCGGTAAATCAGAAGCAAGAGAGGTCAATTCATGATAATGGGTCGAAAACAACGTCTTCGCTTTGATTTTATCATGAATATATTCCAAAATTGCTTGAGCCAAACTCATTCCATCATACGTTGCGGTTCCCCTACCCAATTCATCGAATAAAATAAGGCTGTTCTCTGTCGCTTCCTGAATCGCTACATTTGCCTCCTTCATTTCCACCATAAAAGTACTCTCTCCACTAACCAAATCATCACTCGCTCCAATACGTGTAAAAATTCGATCAAAAATAGGAATCATACAACTGCGACACGGAACAAAAGATCCAATTTGAGCCATGATAATAATAATCGCAAGTTGTCGCATATATGTACTCTTTCCAGCCATATTCGGACCAGTAATCAAAAGAATATTGGTATCTTTTCCCATCGAAATATCATTCGGAACATAGTCCTTTTTGCTAACCTTTTCTACCACAGGATGCCTTCCATCCTTAATATTAATAACTCGTTCTTCCGTCAAAAAAGGTCTCACATAATTATTCTCTTCTGCCACCAAAGTAAGAGACAACATCATGTCCACTTCTGCCAATACTTTAGAAATTTGTTGAAGTTTGGGAACATAGGTCTTTGCGGTATCTCGAATCTGCATGAACAATTGATATTCCAATTCAATAATTTTTTCTTCCGCACCAAGAATAATATCTTCTTTTTCCTTTAACAAAGGCGTAATAAAACGCTCATAATTTACAAGGGTTTGTTTCCTCTCATATCCAAACTCTTCCTTAATCATAGGAATACTACCTTTGCTAACTTCAATATAATAACCGAACACTTTATTAAATCCAATTTTAAGGTTCTTAATTCCTGTTCTTTCTTTTTCATCATTTTCAAGTTGAAGAATATAATCTTTACTATTTTTTCGAATATTCTTTAATTCATCCAATTGAGAACTGTATCCTGGTTGAATCAAAGAACCCTCTTTAAGAGTCGCAGGCGCATCCTCCGAGATTGAGCGAGAAAGTAACTGATAAAGTTCCTCTAATACTTCGACATTTTTGTCATAAGAAATTTCTTCTAGAATCGCATGAATCGTAGGAAGTGCACCTAAAGAATTTCGCAACTGAATAAAGTCTCTGGCATTTACATTTCCATAACTGACGCGGCTCGCCAAACGTTCCAAATCATACACCTGATCTAAAGCCTCACGAAGTTCCTCTTTTTTGATAAATTCCGTTAAAAGTTTTTCAATGATGTCGTATCTTCGCATTAATTCCTTTTTATCGGTCAAAGGACTCTCCAAATTTGCCTTTAAGAATCGACTTCCCATTGCCGTCTTCGTTTTATCTAAAAGCCACAAAAGAGAATATTGTCGTTCATGACTTCGAATCGTTTCAATTAACTCCAAATTCTTTTTTGTATGGACATCAAACAAAAGATGTTTCGAATAATCGAGAACCTCTAATTTCTGAAGATGAGACAAATCCCCCTTCTTGGTTTCCAACAAATACGCAAGCAAATGCTTCGTAGCGGTAATCAAACGAACATCTTTCACGTCTTCATAAATATAACGGTATGGCTCTTCCTCGTATAGTTGGTCGGTAATCGTAATTAAAATCTGATAGTTTTCCCGTAATTGATTAACGATACTACGATCAATCTTATCATTGACAATTCCCTCTTTAATATTGTGATTTACCAATTCTTTTATCAAGGCTTCTTCATTATGATCTAAAACAATTCCTGAAGTATATCCCGTAGAGACGTCGATATAACTAATTCCATAACAATAATCAAAATCATAGACACTGGCAATAAAATTAAAATCTTTCGAATTGAGTGCATCATCCAATCTGGTTCCTTTCGTAACAACTTGGATAACCTCTCTTTCCACCATCCCTTTGGTTTCCTTCGGATCCGTCATCTGTTCACAAATTGCCACTTTGTATCCACGGTCGATTAATTTATCTAGATACGCCTTATAAGCATGGTAAGGAACCCCACACATCGGTACCCGTTCCTCTAACCCACAATTTTTTCCTGTCAAGGTAAGTTCTAGTTCTCGAGAAGCAGTCACCGCATCTTCAAAAAACATTTCATAAAAATCTCCCAAACGAAAAAAGATAATCGTATCCTCATACTGTTCTTTAATCTCCAAATATTGTTGCATCACAGGAGAGATTTTTTCTCTATCTACTTCACTACGTTTCATTCCTACTTCCTCTTTTCTAGTACTTTTTCCCGAAAGGAAATAATTTGACCTTGAGGACGACACTTCGGATTCGGATGCGATTGCATATAAATCAAAGCCTCTTCCTGTCCAGCCTGTTCACTCAAAAACTCAAGATAATAGGCATCGGTTGCCTGTTTCGCATAGTCCTCAAAATGAGAGAGTTTGGTAAAGGACGTCGTCGTCACCAACTGTTTTTTCTTCGTATCGTACAAAGGAGTCGCAAAAAGAAAATTTTCATCAACATAGCCAAAAAGAGTTCCTAAATAAACAGCCTCTTCCTGCCCATTGTCATCCATATCGTAATCGAATAAATCTCTTCTTACGTAAGCAAAATACCCTGTATCTTCCACATCGAAATCGATTTCATGAAAATAATTGGAAACAAATCTTCCTTCCTTATAAGAATAGACTTGAAATTCTTGGATTCCGGAAGAATGCGTTCCTTCCCACATCCAATAACCAGGAATATCGATATCTTTCAAAAATTGAAAACTTTGAGCGGTCGAAGAAGTTTTGGCTTCAATCCGACCCCATTTTCCATCCTGTTTTTGAACGTGATAACTCTGAAGATTTTCCTTTTCATTCTTGAAAGTAAAACAATAATTTTCCTTCTCGTAATCGTGAAAGTAATGAACCAACTCCATCGGTGCCAAAGGAACCATCAAATCAAAGGAAAGAGTCATCACTCCCTGATAATCACAAAATTCTTTATTTGGATCTTTAGGTACGACTTTCCCATCAAAAATAGCCCCAGGTTCCGCTTCTACAACGTAAAGATCATCAACAATACAATTATCACTTCGAAAATAAACGATAAAGTCTCCCAACTTGGGATGCCTACAAGAAAATGCCAAATGACCTCCTGATTTCAATACTTCTCTTCGTTCTTCCTCTGATAGATTCAACATAAATTTTCCCCCTAAAACTCCTTTTATTATATCAAAGAACAAAAGAAAAGAGAACGCAAAATGTCATTTTTTGACATTACTTTCTCTCCGTTAAATACGCAAGTGCTTCATCAAAAGATGCAACCCCAACAATTTCAATCGAATAATGATGTTTTTCCTTTTCGGCCATTGCTTCTTCGTAATTTTCCCCTTTCGGTACAAAGAAGATTTTCGTCTTCTTAGAAACAGCACCCTTCAATTTGTATTTCACGCCACCAATCGGTCCAACACTACCATCCCGTTCCATCGTACCCGTTCCTGCGATTTTTAGTCCTCTCGTAATATCTTCTTCCACTAGTTGATTATAAATCGCTAAAGTTAACATCAAGCCTCCGGAACTTCCTGCCTCTTGTTTTGTAAAAGTAAGTTTTACTTCTGGATCCGTTTCATAAGAAAAATCATTCTGAACCGCAATTCCAATATAGGAAGCACCTTCCTCTTCGTACACCTTGGCTTCTGTCTCCATTTCTTTTCCATCCCGAAGAACCGTAAAATGTACCAACTCTCCCGGTTTTGTTTCGGCGACTTTTTCCTTTAACATTGCCAAATCAGTATAATCGATACCATTAATTTTTCGAATATCATCGCCAAGTTTTAACGTCGTATCCGCCATGGAATCAATATAAAAAACATAATTTTTGTTTTCTGTAATCTGAAAACTTTTTCCCGCCTTCTGATAAGCCGTCATAATCGCATTAGAGTTACCTGCATTCATAAACAACCGATCACGTAAAAAGATATCTTCGCTACTTTCCTCTTCACCCAACTGCATATCCTCGATAGGAACAATATCCCAACCTAATAATTTTCCAAGAAGAAAAGAAGTAACCGATCCATCTAATTCTGTCACATAACACATATGAAAACTTCCTTCAGAACGATATCCATCTTCTATCTCTACTCTGTCCGCTAAATTAATGAGTCCTCCCCCACTATAAATATAGTAAGGAAGCGGATACCACATAACCGCAAAAAGTACAAAATAAAAACAAATATATAAATAAGATTCTTTGATAAAATCTTTTCCTTTTTCATATAATTTACTAATCATTTCATCCATCCTTCCACTTCATTATAACACGAAAGGAACGACTTTATGAAGAAAAGAACTTTCTCTCTATGGATTCTTTGTCTACTACTGACAACTTTTATTTTAATGATTACCTATTCAGAAGAAGTGATTCAAAGTGTAGGATTTTCCATCTCTATTTGGAAAGATAACTTATTTCCTACCTTATTTCCTTTCTTTGTTCTTTCGAATCTTTTAATCGAATATGGTTTCGTTGACTTTTTAGGAATCCTATTTGGAAAATGGATGCCAAAACTATTCGGATTAAAAGGAGAATGTGGATTTGTCTTATTTACAAGTCTCATCTCGGGCTTTCCGAGCGGTGCCAAATACACGACTCGATTGGTAGAAGAACAAATCTTAACGAAAGAGGAAGGAGAACATCTATTAACATTTACCCACTTCTCTAATCCTCTTTTTATTTTAGGATTCATCGGTAGTAGCCTTCTTCATCACCCAGCCGTTGCCTTTCTAATCCTTTTTTGTCATGTAATCAGTAACTTAATCATTGGTATTTGCGGAAAAAAAGAAGAACCAAATAACCACAAGAGAAATTGGAATCTCTTTTTTCAAAGAAAAAATCCAAAATTCGGAAAAGCCTTAAGTAAAAGCATCCGAGACTCCTTATCAACTGTATTTTTTCTTTTAGGAACCATTACTTGTTTTTTGGTACTGACCACTTTGATAAAACAGTTGCTTCCTTTAAGTGAAAATGTTCGCTTTCTTCTTTCGGGAATCTTAGAGATGACCCAAGGAATCCAATATGTCAGTATGAGTTCTTTTTCGGAATTTACAAAATGTATTTTTATCCTAGGATTTCTTTCTTTTGGGGGATTCAGTGTGCATATGCAGGTTCTAAGTATTATTACGGAACAAAATCTAAGATACTTTCCTTATTTTTGGGCCCGCATCATCCAAACCATTCTTTCCATTCTTCTTTTCTCTCTTCTCTACCCTATTTGGATCACATAAAAAGGACGAATCATCGTCCTCTCAAATCAAAGTATTTCATTTTCTTATAGACCTAAATAGGTAATCCGGGCATATCCATTTCCTACGTTTCCTTCTTTTACCGTAGTTACTCCATTCGATGGCATCGATTGTTTGGTAGTAGGTTGCGTTGCAGACGTCCATACATAACCTTCTCCATCAATCATTGTCGTATCATTAAACGCGAAGGAATCATGTTCAGAAACAGGTTTATGACGGACGCTACCCTCAGTAGATAACTGGTCAACTGCTTGACATCCTGGATGACCGGAGATATAAGAAGAACCTCCTCCAGCCGCTCCATTATCGCTATGTCCACCGGTATACCATCCTCCACCACCACCAGATTGAGATATGGAAGTAACGGTCAAAGACTTTCCAAAACCACCCGTAACACCAGAATTCAACTGCGCTCCACTAGGGTTAAAGCAACGGCGACTGCCACCTGAAACCTGAGTTCCACCTGTACCATAACAGTGACTCGGATAAGACTCAAAACCCCCTGTCACATCCGCATAAGAAGAAGCCTCACCCGTATAACCAATAATGCCTCCACCGGCACCACCGTTACCCGAGCCATAAAGTTTTCCTTCCTTTTCCGAAGTGGTATTTCGGTAATTGGCACCTCCACCACCGGCCGCAACCATGATTCGACTCTTTAATCCATTGAAGTCGTCCCAACTACCACCAATCAAGCGAACATCTGTGGCACCTCCACCAGAAGAACCATAGATATGTTGACCCGTTCGTAACGATTCTCCTCCATTGAATCCTCCAACATCGGTATTGGTTCCTTGTCCACCGACATAAACATAAAGAGTTTGTCCTTTTTTCAAAGTAATATAACCGCTCGTATAGGCACCTTTTCCACCTAAATACGTTCCAATATTTCCACCCGAAGCACCCCATAACTCGATACGGTACGTTCCGTCTGCCGGGGCAGAATACTCTTGATAGTTTTCTCCAATATACTGAAATTCTGTAATCATGGCATTCGTCGACAAGAAATCGGCATTCGAGGCTACAATATGTAATCCAAAATCCTCTTCGTAATCAATATGTTCAATCGGAATATCGATAGAGAAAATCTTCACTTCGGTTCCATCCGACAAGAAAGTACTATCGGAAGAAACAAAATTTCCATCATATACAAAGATGGATTGAAAATCGATGGCATGTCTACCAGAAGGAATCTTTTTAGGAAGAGAATCCTGAATCACATGCCGTTCATCATCATAAAAAATATATTTATGTTCCAAAGAATCTCGATCATCCTGACCTATTTTAGAAATAGCCAAAATTTTTTCTGTCCCATCCTTAAAAACCAAATTCGCACAGGAAGCAAATCGATTTCTATTTTCGACACTGGAACAACTTCCCTCCTCGTTGATATTAGACAACCCCAAATTCAAAATATCATCTTGGATTTCTTTGGTTAAAGTATTTTTATAAGTTTGAAGTTCCAATTTTGAAAAAGAAGACTGCGCTTGTAAACGATAATTCATAATAATTCCCATTAGTCCGCCTACAATGACCATGACTATGGAAAAAGTAACGATAATTTCAACCAAACTTACCCCGTGATTATTTAATCGCTTCATTTCACACCGCCTTAATATACACATGTTCCATCTGCTCCCGTACTCACGCAGTATAAACATTTATTTATGTTTTCACTACCAATTTTTTCTACATAAACGCCACCCTTGTTGCACACCATCTGAGTACCGACACAAGTGGTCGGACATTCTTCTGGAACACAATCCTCCGAAACTTCTCCGGTTTCTGGATCGGGGTCACACCCACAAGGTTCACTACACTGATATTCATACGATTGCATAATCGGCGCATATCCATGTTTTACTTGAAAGTTCGCCGTCAAAGTATTCCCATTCTTCTCGGTTAAGATACAGTTCACTTGTTGGTTATTGGAACCTAGATTTACATTGTTCACTGGATTACAAGAAGTAGTACCTCCTGCAGAAGAATACTGAATCTGTAGATTAGAGGTAAACGGAAAATTCTCTCCAATATCTAAAACCAAAAGCGAATTATTAGCTCGTAGGGAAGCCGTCGCACCTACCGAAGACGCTACATAATTGGTTTTATAAATTCCGATATTAGCATAATGCGTTCTCGTCGTTCCATCGACTTGTCTTACGGTCCTCGTAATAAATAATCGATAGACTCCCATCGCTTTATTATCTATATTAGTAGGACTGTAAAAACTTTCATTATCAGCTACCGTTTTTAAATAATCTCGAAAGTTCGAAAGACTACCAGAATCGAAGCGAACGTCTTGTTTTACTTCATCACGGAAACTTTTTCCTACGGAAGAAACGATTTCTGAAACATTATAACGCGTAATATAAACGATATCGTCTACTTCGATATTGAGACTTTTCTTTAATTTGGAACAGTAGGATCCATCACTGTAAATTGACGTATCTTGACAGTTAGAAATATCCGCATACGTAGAATTAGCCAAAAGTGTGTCAATCACATCGAATGAAAGATAATTCGTAACCATTTTTTTCATCATATTAGCGGCATAAACACTGTCTAAATCGTCAAATCTGTCCAATTTCTGATATTGCCCAATCATCGGTACAGAATTCCGATAAATAAAGACAAATATCGTCATAATAAAGACAGTAACAATCATCGTTTCAATCAACATAAACCCCCGATTTTTAATTCTTCTCATTTTTTTCACTTTCCTTTATTGCCTATCTTCAAAAAATATTATATAATAAATTGTAGTAAAATACCATAGGTAAATTACAAGAAGAATAAGTAAGGGTGAAAGAAATGGTAAAGTATGATGTAGAGAACACGCCAGTCGTAGACTTGGTAAACAAAATTATCTTAGTAGGAGTCAAGTCCAGAGCCTCTGATATTCACTTTGACCCAATGGAAAATGGATTAAAGATTCGAATGAGGATTGACGGAAACTTACAGGATCACACAATTATTCCAAAAGATCATGAGCGAAACATTATTACCAGAATCAAATTGATCGCCGGAATGAACATCACAGAAAATCGTCTTCCTCAAGATGGTGCCATCAAAGGTAGAATTGATAACTTAGACTTGGATATGCGTGTGGCTGCCCTACCAACCAATCAAGGTGAAAAAGTAGTAATTCGTATCCTTGATTATAGTAAGAGTTTGGAAGGACTTCATAGTTTAGAGTTTTCTCCTAAGAATTATCAAAAGATTAAACGAATGATTGAAATCCCAAATGGAATTATTCTCGTAACGGGTGCAACTGGTTCTGGTAAATCAACGACAACCTACTCGATGTTGCAGGCCTTAAATAAACAAGAAACCAACATCATTACAGTAGAAGACCCAATAGAAATGAATATCGAAGGAATCAATCAAGTACAAGTAAACAGTGACATTGGTATGACCTTTGCGACCGCTCTTCGTTCCATCTTACGTGAAGACCCGAACGTCATTCTAATTGGAGAAATTCGTGACTCTGAAACCGCACAAATTGCCGTTCGTGCATCCATTACTGGACACGTTGTATTTTCTACCATCCACACCAACAATTCCCTATCTACCATCGAAAGATTGTTAGACATGGATGTAGAACGTTACTTATTAGCGACTGCCCTTGAAGGAATTATCTCTCAAAAGTTAGCACGTCGAATTTGTCCGCATTGTAGAACTTTAAGACCGACGACACCATATGAGAAAAGTATCTTCCAAGAAGCACTTCACATTAACGTTCCTGAAATTTGGCAACCAGGAAAATGTGATAAATGTATCAATGGATACTTAGGACGAATTGCCATTCAAGAAGTACTAGAGATTGATGAACATATTCGTGATATCATCAGTCGACCAGATACAGATAAAGAAGAACTAAGAAGAAAGGTATACGAAGAAAACGATACCGTTACCCTTCTCCAAGATGGTTTAGATAAAGTAGTTAAAGGATATACAACTTTCGAAGAAATTTACAAATTAGTCGAAATTGAAAATGAACTTGATAATCAAGTAGACCTTCTAGAAGAAAAAGAAGAAGATAATGAAGAAGAAACCACTGAGGTTTCGCAAGAAGCGATTCCACAAGAAGCATAAAAAAATGCTTCTTTTTTTTATCAAAAAGGAGCATCTTCTTCTATCATAATTGGTAAAATTTCTTTCTGCCATCGTTTTAAAAAGAGTTGCGTAGACGAATCAATCATCCGATTAAACCGTGCTTTAGCCTGAACCACTTTGCCATTGCGCACCTCGACCGTAACCAAAGATCGATCTTTCGCATCTTTTTTTCGTAGGAAGTAAATTTGGCATTGGTTTCTACTGATTCTTTCAGAATAGAGACGAACACAATTATGCATCTGATTTCCTTCATCGATGAGACTTGCCACACTATCGGCTGGAAAAATCACATATTGGTCATCTTCGTAACAGTTCAAAGAAAGAATTTGGGAAAGATTTTGAATATTTTGATTAATCAACGGATTGTGATCGACGATTTTCTCTAAAAAGACCTGATTATGTGCCTCTAAAAAATCAGGAGGAAACAAAATTTGCGAATCTGTTAAATCCAAACCGAGATCCACGGCCGTACTTATATAATCATAATAATCAAAGATATCTCGTTCTTCCCCTTCTTCAAGATAATTTCTCAATTTTTCAATCGAAACATACGATTTTAAATAGTTCACTTCATATAAATGATCAAACACAAAAGAAAGAAGCGAAACATCGGTCGTCGGAACAGATTGTAAAGCCAATAACTGCTGTGCCGTAATATTCTGTTCTCGCATAAATGGAAAATATTTTTTACTGACTCCAAAAGAATCTTGAAAATTAGAAGAATCCTTGACGAGACTTGGATTGGTCATCGCTAATCGCGAAAGCCCCATTTTTACTAAATATTCAAACTGAGGAAACGCAAGAGGAAACAGAGTCAAAGTAGCCAAAGAAAAATTTTCTTTCTCCAAAGATTCTTTCAAATCCGTCAAATGCGAATAACGATAATTAGGGGTCTTCTCAATCTTTTCAAACCCTTCTGGATAAAGAAAAGAGACAACCTCTTCCGTTGAAAAGAAAGGAAGATCGTCATAGAAATCACTTTTCAATTCTTCCTTCAATTCCGAAAAGGAAAATTCTTTTTCCGAAAGCAAATCCATAATTCCCTCAGCATAAGGTTGATAAACATGCGCCAAGGAAAGTTTCGTCACTTCAAAAGGCGTCACAAACTGGGGATGAACATAGGTCGTTTCCGCCACAATTTGGTAAAGAAAAGGAACATCCTCTATGACATCAAAAACATAAAAAGCAAAGGAAAAAGGAAAATCCAAAAAAAGATCATTCGGTCGACAAACACATCTTTTTTCTTCATAAGAACGAGGAAGCAAAACCGTATTCCGACAATGTACACAAAACCCATTCTCGTCGAGCGGGTTTAAACATTTCACACAGCGAAACTCTTTCTTTTCTTCGTAATAAAGAACGCGAGAAGCAAGGATTTTTTGAATATATTCCTTCACTTTGAAAGGGACCTCATCCATCGTTTTCCAATAAGAAAGCGGCTTTTCATAAGTACCATGAAAATCACTAAAAAAAGTTACTTGCCACTCCATCGATGTTCTCCTTTCCAATCATCCTACCTACTCTAAGATAATTTGTAATGCCTCGCGATTAATCTCTTCAATCGAACGCATCCGTCCCTCTTCCGTACAGAGAATCACATCCCAATGATAGAGTTCGGATAATTCGACATAGGCTTGTTCCGAACGAATCAAATAAGAATCCTCTTTTTCTACCTCATCCAAAGAATTTCTTTCTTTCATTAGTTCCTTCGTTACCGCATAAGGGACATGAAGATAAATGGTTCGATCCGGTTTCGGAAGTTCCAAAAGCCAATACTCTAATTTGTCAATCCATCGAAAGAAATAAAATCGTTCTTCTTTATTTTCAATCTTCGAACCTTGATGTGCCATATTAGAACTAACATACCGATCTAAAATCACATAATAACCTTCCTCCAAATAAGCTTGAATTTTCGGAGTGTGATATTTACGATCTGCCGCATAAAGAAGACAAGCAATCTTCGGTTCTACATTGACAGGTCCTTCTGGAAACCAACTAGGTCCCAATTCTGGTTTTCCTAAATACGGTCCCCCGACAATTCTACCAGTCGGAGTATCATACATCGGAAAACTAAGATAAACGGCCTTTAATCCCATCGCTTTTAATTTTTTCGTCAATAATTTCGCCTGTGTTTCTTTCCCAGAACAATCCGTTCCCTCCACAGCGATTAGTTTTCCCTTCATACTATCGACCCTCTCTTCCTTATTATATCGAATTTTTCTTCCTTCGACAATAAAAATCGTACATTTATTCGAAAAAGAGAAAAAGAAAAAAGAGAAAAAACTTCTCTTCATCCAATAATATCATTGTAATCATCAAACTCTAATTGAAAGACCTTTCGACTTGCCAAATAATCACACATATGAACAAAATTTTCGTATTTCGTCTTTGGCTTCGGAAGAATTTCTTCTTTCGTGTAAGGATGCGTATTCCAAGGTCCCATATGAGACGCAATGACACAACACATATCCTCTATATCTTTCTCACTTAAAGATAATTCTTCTTTTTTAGAACGAACATATTCGGCCGCCAAAAGCGGATGATCTGCTCTCGTATACTGTTCCTTCGGATTTCCATACTTAAGTCCATCATGAATCACAAGAGACATCAACATCAAGTCTTTTTCTCGTACTGTATATTTATCTCCGATGATGGGATCACTCAACAACTCATACCCAAAACGAACCGCTGCCTTCGTATGACGAACCAATCCACCCTTACCAAGGGCATAACGAGGATGATACTTTCCCGTCGAAGAGGCTTCTAATTCGAAAAAATAATCTGGGAGTCCCTCGATTAATTTTCGTAAATCCTCCCGATACGACGGAGTCTGAATATAATTGATTTCTCTTTCAAATACTTTTCCTTTATCCATACTACTCTCCGATAAAATGAACAAGAATTTCATTTAAAACATACCAGTAAGAATACGAAATACGGTAAGAGGTTTCCGTCTCTTCGATGACTGGTTCCTTCCATAAAGGTAAGGACTGATACCGTTCTTTGAAATCTTTTCCAAACTTCGCTCGAAACCGTTCCTTTGAAATTCCTTCCATCATCCTAAATCCTAACATAATTTCATTTTCCATGTCAAGTTGTGGGGTCATTTTTTCGATGATTGGATTTCTTTCTCCTCGCACGTATTGCGTAAGACTTCTCGTATTCGTATACCGAACACCCAAAAGATACCCACTGGCACCTAAACCAAAGCCATAATACTCCTGATTTCGCCAATAAGTAAGATTGTGACGGGACGCGTATCCTTCCTTGGCAAAATTACTAATCTCATAATGTTGATACCCAGAGGAAACCAATCGATCATGAATCATTTGATACATAGTAGCGTCAAGCGAATCATCGATTTCATGATACCCTTTCAGAAACAATTTCGTATGATCTTCGATCATCAAAGAATAAGTAGAAAGATGAGGAACCTCTAACGACAAAAGAAAAGAAAGATCTTCCTCTAATTCCTCTAACGTCTCATTGGGAAGTGCATAAATCAAATCGACATTGATGTTAGTAAACCCCATTTCCTTCACTAAGGCAATCGTTTCTCGCACTTCTTCTTTGATATACGTCCGACCTAAAAATCGTAATCGATCCGAATGCGAAGATTCGACTCCAATGCTCAATCGATTCACACCATGTTCTTTCATACATGCTAATTTTTCTCTCGTAATACTTTCGATATTACATTCGACAGTAAATTCCAAAGAAGGACTCCGTCGAAGAGAAGAAAGAATAGTAAATAAACGAGAAAATAAAGGAAAAGAAAGCGCACTAGGTGTTCCTCCACCAAGATAAAGCGTATCGAGAACCTCTCCTCGGTACGTTTCTTTGATTTCTTTTTCTAACGCATCCAAATACGATTCAGCCCAAGTCTCGTTGTAATAAAACTTGGCAAAGTCACAATAACTACAAAGATGACGACAAAAAGGAATGTGAACATAACCACTCTTTACCATCCTTTTCTCCTACTCCACTGGTCCCAAACTTTTTTTCAATGTTTTTAAATCCCGATTGGTATAAAAGAAAGAATGGGGAGAAGAAAAGCCACCATCTTCTTGAAACGTCCGCTCTCCTTGAGGAGAAAGCGAATGGGAAGATTCCTGCTCGAGAGAGAAAGTCATTTGAGAAGCATATTGAATACACGCATCCGTTAAATAAAATCTCGTAATTCTACGTTGTGCCAAAAGACCCGAAAGTACTGCCTGACAACAAGCGAGCCCCGAAAGAAACGCAAGCGGTCGCATCGACGGAATCTGCCAAGAGATTCCTGTCACCAAAGAAAGAAGAAACGTATTCCCAATCGAAATACCACGAGTGATCTTACACTCTCTTAAAGCACGGTTCCGAAACTGCCAATACTGTCGTTGATAACACTGTTCCAACTGGGTACGATATCCTACTTCGTTCGGATAAGAAACAGTCTGAAATTTCTTTTCTTCTGGTTCACAGTAAAGGGCTTGAATCGCATCTTCCTTCACCCGATAGGTAACAAGAAAAGAAGAATTATTTTCCTGATTTTCCATTGTCATCCTCCATCTTTAAAACAGCCAAAAAGGCTTCCTGTGGTACTTCCACACTTCCAATTTGTTTCATTCGTTTCTTTCCCTCTTTCTGTTTTTCTAATAATTTTCTCTTTCTCGTAATATCTCCTCCATAACATTTCGCTAAGACGTTTTTCCGAAGGGCTTTGATATCCGTTCTCGCAATCACTTTCGATCCTATGGAAGCCTGAATCGGTACTTCAAACATTTGTCTCGGAATCAATTCTTTTAAATTTTCGACGACCGTTTTTCCTCGGGCATAAGCAAAATCTTTATGGACAATCGTCGAAAGGGCATCGACCACTTCCCCATTCAATAAAATATCCATTTTTACCAAAGAACTGGCACGGTAACCAATCAAGTCATAATCGAAAGAAGCATATCCCTTCGTATAAGACTTCAATCGATCAAAGAAATCATAAACAATTTCAGATAATGGTAAATGATAATGAATGTTCACTCTTGTGGCATCGATATAATCCATTCCTACATAAGTTCCTCGTTTATTTTGACAAAGTTCCATAATCGGACCGATATATTCTGACGGTGTGAAAATATTGGTTTGAATATAAGGTTCCCGAATTTCATAGATTTTTTGACGATCCGGAAGTTTACTAGGAGAATCCACTAAGAGAACTGAATGATCGGTTAATTCTACCTCATAAACCACACTTGGAGAAGTCGCAATGATTTCAATCCCAAATTCTCGTTCGATTCTCTCTTCGATAATTTCCATATGTAATAAGCCTAAAAAACCAGTACGGAAACCAAATCCCAAAGCCTCGGAAGTTTCTGGTTCAAAGACCAAAGAAGCATCATTTAATTTTAATTTTTCTAATGCCTCTCGTAAATCTTCAAAGCGACTGGAATCAATCGGAAAGAGTCCACAAAAAACCATCGATTTCATCGGTTGATATCCAGGGAGTGGTTTCTCACAAGGACAACTTTCTAACGTAATTGTATCCCCGACCCGAACGTCACGAATATCCTTAATAGAAGCAGCGAGATACCCGACATCCCCCGCCTGTAGAGAATTCTTTTTTACTTCTCTAGGAGTCGTAACACCTAATTCCACTACATCGTAAACGGCTCCTGTTTCCATCATCAAAATCCGGTCGGACAAGGAAATCGTTCCATTGACAATCCGACAAGAAGCAACCACTCCCCGATAAGGATCAAAATAACTATCGAAGACCAATGCCTGTAATTTTCCATTCGGATCTCCTTTAGGACTTGGAATGCGTTCGATAATGGCTTTTAACAAATCACGAATCCCCTCCCCGGTCTTCGCACTAGTCAAAATAAATTCGTCTTCCGTAAAACCAACCGTATCGATTAGTTCTTTTTTTACCTTCTCGACATCCGCATTGGGTAAATCAATTTTATTAATAACAGGAATTATCACCAAATCATGTTCGAGAGCAAGATACAAATTCGCAAGTGTTTGCGCTTCGATTCCCTGAGCGGCATCTACTACCAATAAGGCTCCTTCGCAAGCAGCCAAACTACGACTCACTTCGTAAGAAAAGTCGACATGACCCGGCGTATCAATCAAATGAAGAACGTAAGTTTCTCCCTCGAAAGGATACGTTAATTCTACCGCATTCAATTTAATGGTAATTCCTCGTTCTCGTTCAATATCCATCGAATCGAGCGTCTGTTCCTTGATTTCTCGTTTATCTAACGCACCTGTTTCTTCCAACAATCGATCCGCAAGAGTACTCTTTCCATGATCAATATGCGCAATAATCGAAAAATTCCGAATATTCTCCTGTTTCATACTTCCTTCACCTTCGTTTATTGTATCAAAAAATAAGAAAAAGGAAAAGATAGAAGAACGAATGCAACAAAAAAAAGAAGAACAGGAAACAAAAAAAGAAAGGAAACCCTTTCTTTAAGAATATGTTTTCACTTTTTGAGAATCGAGATTCGGCTCCATCATAGTAAAGTCTGGTACAAACAAAGTTTCTCCTTCAATCGTAAGCGCATCTCCTACCATCGAAATCCGTCCAGGATTTAACAATAGAAGAGATTCTACGGTCGTATGATATTGGTTCGCTAACGCATCCAAAGAATCCTGGGGAGTAACAGAAATACGGTAAAGAGAATCCTCAAACTTCGTCGCATCAAAGTGATAAGAAAGATGAAGTTCTTCTCCTGGATAAATCGCATCAAGATCCTCTAACTGATTAAATCTCGCAAGGGCCTCGACATCGACGTCGAACGAAGAAGCAATTTGACTCAATGTATCTCCAGTTTCGACTTGATAAACCCGAATCAAATCACAGTCCTCCAAAGGAAGCATCGATACGGTAGTCGATAGGGTGTTACTTTCTTCTACCGTAGGAGAAACCACCTCATCGAAGGAAGCATCTACCGAAGTCGTCTCATTCATCAAAGGAAGTTCGACAAAAGAAGTCTCTGGTTCCTTCCGAGAAAGAAGAGCAATAAGGGCAATTCCTAAGACAGGATAAATCACCTTTCGACGGTTTCTTAATACATAAATAGAAGGGGTATCTCCCTTTTGTACCTTTAACTTTTTTAAATGATACGCCCATTCCATAGGAAAGAATAACTTGAGGAAAGACCCCGTTGACAAAGAATCCTTTTTTTCTAATTGATTCACGACCACATGCGTTCTTAGTAAAAAAGGACATCGTTTCTCTTTCTGTCTTACGATTCGATAACTTTCCTGCCACTCTTTCGTTTTCGTATACACTTTGGCGCATCCATAAGCAAGTCGATCGATAAACCAATTGGATACTTGAAGCGAGGTAGAAGAAATTTTCTCCCAAACTTCTTGAAAACGCGAATCTTCTTCGACTTCCGCTTCTTTTGCTTTTTGTTCCATAAATTCTTCAGCAAAATCGAAGTGATTAAACTCACTAGAGAAAAATTCTCCATATTCTTCGTGAGAAGAAACTTCTTCTTCCTCTACTTTCTCGCTTGGCTCTGGTTTTTCAACGGTTTCAAATTCTACTCCCGAATAGATAGAATCATCCTCTGAAAGAGGAGCCTCTGGTTCTTCTTCTAAATGTTTTTGATATAATTCTTCATAATAGAGATAACGACAAGTATCGTACTCTTCTCTTTTTTCTGGATCGATTAATACATCATATATTTCTTGAAAATGTTGCCATTCTTTTTCTTTTTGTTCGCAAACTTCACGAGGAGCTCCAACAAAAGAATCTGGATGAAGAGAATGGGACATTCGATGATAAGCTTTTTTGATTTCTTTTTCTGTTGCGTCGACGGGAATACCAAAATATTCGTAATAATCCTCAAATGATACTGTATCCATAACGTCCTCCTTTTTTTGTCACAAAAACGTTTTTATTCTACCACAAATTCCTTTCTCTCGTAAAGCATTTTCACGAAAAAAATGAAAGAAAATAAGGAAAAGAACCTCTAGCTCGTTTTCATAAAGTGTTCCATACGTTCAAAAACAAAATTTAAAAAATCCTGTACGGCTTCTCCAATCGAATTCGATAGTTTTAATGACATCTGCGAAATAGAATTATCGTACAGTTCTTCCTGTCGAACCATATAATTTTTTACGTCGATAGGTCGGTCATTTTTCACGTCTTCTTCAAATTTTTTGATTTGTTCTTCCGTTAAAATCATCTGATTCTTGGCTTGATAATCGATATATCCATTCGTCGAGGCAATATACAATCCGAAAAATAAGAATAGAACGGTAAAAGAAAGAATTCTTAGAAAATCATTTTTCATTTCGTTCCCTCCATATATTTTTGTAAGACATCCGCAATCGCTTCTGCCGTATGGAACACTTCTTCAATCGAATTATCGACACCACCAACTTCAATTAAAATCGTATTGGGATGAAAGTCTTGATTGTAGACCCCATTCACTCCCTTCCCTGCTTTTTTATAGATACCACGGCTGAGTCCAGGATAGTACGTTTCAAGGAGCGACTGCAAAGACTCAATCATTTTGGCATTCTCCTGATAATGAGGATTTTCCATTCCTAGAATAAATAACGTACGGGCATATGCCACACCATCAATCGTAGTCGTCGTAATATTCTTCGCGACAGAATCTCGGTGTAAATCAATGAAATACTCTAAGGAATCATATTTGGCTTTGGCATCTTCTAAGAATAACCGTGTCACTTGGTAACTAGCGGCATAATTCCATTGGTTGGCATTTAAAATCTCTGTTACAGGATTTTCTTCTACGATGGTAGGAATCCCTCGATCGTTTAACTTTTCCCGCAAAATATAACTAAGCATCATGACATTCGGTGTCACATGATAAAGAGAGGCACTCCCACTCGCATATTCCTCCAATTGATGCGTATTGTAGAGGTAGACTTTCGGCTCTTCGACTGTTTTTTCGGGATAAGGATCTTCGACATAAGAACTGGCGGGTTCCTTTTCGACTTCATCCGAAGCATTCTGCGAATAATCCTGATACGAATAATGACCCAAAAACAAAGAGAAAGGATTTCCCAACGAAAACCCTTCAGGAAACAAGGAAGAAGCGATACGAGAAATGTGATAGGTCCAGGGATTTTGTCCCTGTTCTTTCAAAAAAAGATAGCGAACGTATTCATCCGCAGACATCTCAATCGAAATACGAAAACAAGTATAGAAAAAAGAAAAAAGAAAGACAAGGAAAAAAAGAAGTTTCTTCCCTGTTTTCTTTTTGGTTCCCATTTTTTTCTTTTTTCTCATCATTCTCACCTACTTTTCTCAAAGTATAACAAGAATTAAAAGCGAGAATTGTCGAAAGAGGAATGTAGGACACGATTCAATCCATTCGCTAGAATCACACTCAACTTTTCGATCACAAAATCGACTTCTTTGGGAGTGACCACCATATGATAACCTATCGGTGTCAAGACTTCGAAAATCAATTCTTGAAGTTCTTCTTCCGACAAATGTCCTACTTGACCTAGTAACTTTTCCTTTTCTTCATAGGATAAATGATCTTCATACGATTGGGTATCAATCGAAGTAATCGGTGCCAGTTTGGTTTTATGATAAAAATCCTTATGATAACTAAAATGTTGAAAAAGATATTGAATCGTATCACTTACCAATACAATCGCATCAATCACCGTCGGAACACCGACCGAAATGACGGGAATTCCTAAAAGTTCTTTCGATAATTCTTTTCTTTTGTTTCCTACCCCACTCCCAGGATAAATTCCGGTATCGGTAATTTGAATCGTTCGATGAACGCGAGAAATAGCGGAAGAAGCCAACGCATCGATGACGATTAAAAAATCAGGATGAAACGTTTGAATGAGACTTTGAATCATATCGCCACTTTCGTATCCCGTATTTGCCATCACCC
Source organism: uncultured Bacilli bacterium (assembly GCA_947623825.1). Classification (GTDB taxonomy): domain Bacteria; phylum Bacillota_I; class Bacilli_A; order RF39; family UBA660; genus Alloscybalousia. Next base: position 29,908 of record CANQHQ010000006.1, on the reverse strand, counting down.
CAGGAATAAAAGAAGCCACGTTCCGATACCCTTCTTCAGGAGTCACTCCATCTATTTCAAATAAATATCTCGTAACCAAAACTTGTTTTGCCACTTTGGGACCTAAGGCATCGGGCGTAGAATCCATATTCCCAAGACCCACCACCAAAGCCGTTTGCTTTTCTTGAATCTTTTCTTGATCCAATATCGTTCGAAAGGCTTTCACAAATGCTTCTTCGACTTCTTTTCGATTTTTCGAGTCGGTCACATCTTCAAAAGAAATCGTACTGTAATGTCCTACCTTTTTATGGAGGGCATTCTCTTCTTTGGTAATTTCTACATACGTCGTTTCTACTTGTCCTTCTTTCTCTTTCTTTACTTCGACTCCCTCATTATCCTCGATTTCCCCTAATAAATCGACAATCAAATCCGTTCGAATCGTATACTTTTTTAAATCGATCTCATGCTTCATACTTTCACCTACCATTATTTTTCCAAAAAATACAAGTTTTATTTGCATTTTATATAAAAATTTGTTAGAATTAAACTGTTGAACAAAAAGCGAGGTGAAAGTATGCCAAATATCAAAAGTGCCAAGAAAAGAGTCATCACAAGTGCGAAAAGAGAAAAAAACAATACCGTGGTTACTTCTAGTATGAAAACAGCCATCAAGAACTGCGAAAAAGCCATCAATACAAACGACAAAAACGCCGCAGAAGATGCATTGAAAGTGGCAATCAAAAGAATCGACAAAGCAGCAGCAAGCGGTTTAGTACATAAAAACAAAGCAGCGAGAGAAAAATCAAGACTAACAAAAAAGAAAAACGCAATGGAGGCATAATCCTCCATTTTTTTGTTTTAAAAAGGAATTTTGAACGTAATGCTATGTTTCAATGAATTGAAATTGAGCAAAAAATGGTTTTGGTTATAAGAGGTGGCAAAATGACAAATAAAGAGAAAGAAATTCAAGATGTTTATAAAAAATATGGAACAAAAGCATTAAAAGATTGTAAAAACATGACCATAGAAGAAGAAAAAAAATATATTGATGAAAATGAGCCTAAAATGAAAGAAGAAATAAAAAAAATAATAGAAAAGTATAGCACTCAAAAATAGAGTGCTTTTATTTAATAATTAAGGAGAAGTATACGATGGAAGAAGTGGATGGTATTTGAAGAACGATTAGAAGACATCGTATTTTTATAAAGACAGGGCAAAATTTAAGTGATGCCATTAAAGAAAGTTTAGATGAAAGAAAAAATAGTTATCGAAAGAAAAATATGGATACAAGCCAGAAGAAACTTTCCCTTATTCCCTTGTCCATAAAGACGACAATGGATTTTTTGTTTTAAAAAGTAATTTTTACTATGCTTCCTCTTCCCTTTTTGTTATAATAAAAAATAGGAGGATTCCATGAAGAAATTACTTTTTTTATTATTTCTAATCGTCATTTTATTTCTTTCTTTTCAGTACAACGAAGAAATCGTCCAATTTATTGTAGACCATTACGTTGAACTTAACAAAAAAAGTACCGTTTTAGAAAATAATACTTACGCTTCTAGTAACAATTACGAATTTGTTCAAATCACAGATAACTTTGAACCAGAATCAAGAAACGATTTAATCAATATCTACTACACGGTTTTAAATTCAGGAATGGAAGAATTCAGTTTCTACTGTCCAAATTCTTATACCGATTGTCTCATCGATGTCGAAGATATCTCAGATAATCAAACCCTATTATCAGGAATCAATAACTATGTACCTGTATTCAACAGTTTTAAAACCATCGATACAGAATATGATACGTTGGGAAAAGTAACCATTCATATTCATCATACCTATACTGAAGAACAGGAACAAGCCATTCTTTCCGCCATGGATCAAATAGAAAAAGAAGTCATTCTTCCGACGATGACAATCGATGATAAAATCAAAACCATTCATGACTATATTATCAATCATACAAAATACGATAAAGATTATTCGGATAACCAAGTGAAACAATATCAATCTACAACTGCCTATGGTGCGTTAATCGAACACTATGCCATTTGTGGAGGATATGCCGACGCCATGAAATTATTTCTTGATCGCTTTGGGATTAAAAATTACAAAGTGGCTTCCGAAAATCATATATGGAATTTAGTCTACTACAACGATCAATGGGTTCACTTAGATTTAACTTGGGATGACCCCATTACAGATTCAGGAAATGACATCATCGAATACGATTACTATCTCATTACGACAGACGAATTACACGAGTTAGAAACCGATCAACATATTTATAATGTTTCTTTCTATCCAGAAGCAAAATAAAATACCAGTTTTCTGGTATTTTTTTATGCCTCTTTTTGATTTTTTTGATAAGAAGAAGCCATCGGTTGAATCCGTTTTTGTTTCGCCTCTTCTTGATGAGAAAAGCATTGACGGATTTGTAAATAACCATAATTTTTTTCTTCCATATAAGGTTGAAATCGCATCTGTTCCATTACCTTCTCTAAAAGTTTTTCTAACGACGGATCAAAATCCTGATCTGCCAAAGCCAAAACGGCATTCATCCGACTCTGCAGTAACAAATCTGAAATAAAAATCGCTTCATGAGAAAGAGAAAAATACGAAAGCCATTGTTCCATGACGATACTCGCATAACGTAAAATTTGAAATAAATGTTCACTGAGATAGGCCGAATAGAAACAAGAATCTTGATTTCGCTCTAATAACTTCTTAGATAAACAAGGACATTTCGGAAAAAAGAAAGGCTCCTGTTCCTGCTCCCGTTTCTCTAAAAACAAAGACTCCGCTCTCGGACTCATAGAAATATAATAGTATTTCGCCCGACATAAAGAAAGACGTTCGTCCGGAGAACAAGAAACATTTTCTAACGCATCCTGAATTTCTAATAAAGAGATATAAGTCAAATCGTGAATCGTACTATTATGAATCGCCGAAAAGGTTCCCTCAAATAAAGAGGCGGTTTCGCTATTTCCCAAAGCCTTCATTCCACGAGGAAGTTTCAATTGTAAATCATGAAACAAAACGCGATTTTGGAGTTTAATAAGAATCCGAAAATAAGGACAAACCGTATCCTCATCTCCCAAGCGAACCAACTGTTCTAACTCGTCCAAATCCTCTTCCATCACCGAATAGAAACAATACATTTGTTGAAACTCTTCTGGTTTCGAAAGTAATCGCGCGTAAAGTTTATCTTCATACTCTCGTAAGTAGGAAAGATTCCGTTTCTCCACCTGATATGCTTCCTGTGAAACGTTACCAAGAGATTCTAATATCGCCAATTTCATATAGTGATCAAAAATATGACCGGTCACATCTTCAATTTCTTCCATGAGAGAAGGTTGCTTCCCTTCTTTGTTCCCCATCGTTGTCACCCTTTCTCTACAGTCGTTACATATTGAAAAATCTCCTCTACATTTTTAGAAAAATTCTCGGGGTCAATCGTAAACCAAGTTACATCGAATTGACGACGGAAAAACGTATATTGCCGTTTCGCATACCGTCGAGAATTCTGCCGAATCTTCTCGACTGCTTCTTCTAACGTACACGTTCCATCTAAATAAGAATACAGTTCTTTGTATCCAATTCCAGTAAGAAGAGGTTTACTATGAATTCCTTTCTTGTAGAAAGAAGTTACTTCTTCAAGAAGACCATCCGCCATCATTTGATCGACTCGACGATTGATCCGGTCATATAAAACTTCCCGATCCATCGTAAGACCAATCATATGAAAGGAATAAAAAGGTTGACTTCCGGAAACGACGGCTCCTTCCCCAAGCGTATATCGTTGACACAAACGAATCAAACGTTGCCGATTGTTCGGATGGACAGGAACTTCCTCCGTATAAGATTGAAGTCGCTTATAAAGTTCCTCATTCGTTAACGCATCGAAGGAATCATCCTTTTCTTCTTCTTGAAACGTATAATCATATAAAGCCGCCCGAAGGTATAAACCGCTACCCCCAACCAAGATGACATTCTTTCCACGGGATTGAATTTCCTCTATCACAGCGCGGGCGTCCTTTTGATAATCGTAAATCGTATAATACTCTTCTGGAGACAAAATGTCAAACAAATGATGAGGAACCCCTTCCTTTTCCTCTTCTGTCACTTTTGCCGTACCAATATCGAGTCCTCGATAAAACTGCATACTATCTGCATTGACAATTTCGGCATGAAACTTTTTGGCAAGTGCCACACTCATTTTCGTCTTTCCGACTCCTGTCGGACCTACAATCGCTAAAATCATGAATTTTGCCCTCCTCGATGATGCCATAGGTAAATATCGTTCCGGTTTTCATGTTTTTTATAATATTGACAAGAAAGTCTCTTTTCTCTCGCATAGGCAAGATACTGTTTTCTCGTTTCTTGAAGAAAAAGACTATCTTTCTTCGCACAAATTCCAATCGTAAACGAACCATCAACAGAAAGAATCTGATCTAAAAAGGTATCACAATCTTGATAAAACCCATTACAAATCAAATGAGAAGAACGAGATAGATGCACTTCTGGTGGCACCGTTCCAACCGAAACAGTTCCATATTTCGATTCAATTACTTGAAAAGAATGATGGTTTAAAAAACGAGAAAGAGAATATTCCTGGTTGGCACTTAATTCGACGACTTTATCGTTCGGCCACAATAGAAATTTTTTCTCCATCAATTCATAAAATTCCCGATTTTCTTTCTCTACTCTTTTCAAATAAGAGACATACGTATCATAATTCGGATACCAGACACCACGGAAAAACAAATTGTAAAGATTCTCATCTTCCAACTCATACTTCGTATAGCGTCGCATTAATTCTGTATTCGGTCCCATAACATTCCCCCTTACATCGAACGTTTAAATAATTTCTCTAAATCATACTTAGAATAAGTAATAATCGTTGGGCGTCCATGTGGACAAGTAAACGGATTTTGACAGTTTCTCAATCGTTCCAACAACACTTCCATATCCGCCAAACTAATCGCATCATTCGCCTTAATCGAAGCCTTACAAGCCACTGTCGCCGCTACTTTATGAACGAATCGTTCCATCGAAAAGGCTTCTTTATCAATGATAATTTCAATAATTCTTCGAATGGCATTCTCCTCGTTTCCTTTCGGAAGCCACATCGGGATTTGTCGTATGACAATCGTCTGTAATCCAAACTCTTCAAAACCAAATCCCATCTTTTCTAATTGATCAAAATGTTCTTTTAAAATGACGTATTCGTTGAAAGGAAATTCCAAAGAAATGGGAACCAGTAAATCCGAAACCACAGGTGTAGGATTCGAAAGTTGTTCCAAATAATATTCGTAATTAATCCGTTCATTGGCGGCATGTTGGTCGATTAAAAACATCCCATCTTCATTTTCCGCCACAATATACGTCCCATGAACCAAACCGACAGGATACATTTTTTTAATACGAGAAGAAGGCGGATTTTCCCTTTGAGAAGAAAGCGCATCTTCCCTTTGAGAAGAAGACGGTTCTTCCCTTTGAAAAGAAGGTTCCGCAACTTGAAATGGTTCCTCTTTTTCATCGAGAGAAAGAGTCATTTTTTCAAATTCGGCAAACTCCTCTTCTTTCTTTGAAGCATTAAACTCCTCGTAGACCTGTGGAGCATAATTCGTACTGATCCTCGTTTCCTGTCCGACGACTGTCGTCTCTAAAGAAGCATCTGGAATCAAAGTCAAACGTTCCAATTCTTTCTTGATGACACGTTCTAATAATTCTTTTAGGGTATCCATCTTTGAAAATTTAATATCCATCTTGGTCGGATGAACATTGACATCAATTAAAATAGGATCGACTTCAATTTTTAATACGACAATCGGAAATTTATCCGGTGGCATATACGTATGATAACAATCCGTAAGAATCCGATAAATTTCATTATTCTTAATATAACGTCCATTTACCAAAAGAGTCATCGCATTCTTATGACTCTTAAACACTTCTGGATACGAAATATATCCCGAAATCTCGTAATCGTCATTCTCCCCCTTGATTTCAATCATCTTCTTCGTGACCGAAAGTCCATAAATAGCATGAATGACTTTCAAAAGACGATTACTCCCATCCGTATGAAGAAGCACTTTTTCATTATTCGTTAAAGTAAATTGAATTTCTGGAAAAGAAAGAGCCATCTTATTCACGTAATCTGTAATATAAGATAGTTCCGTATATAAATTTTTTAAATATTTTAAACGAACCGGTGTATTATAAAACAAATCCTTGACGGTAATACTGGTTCCCGGACGTAAAACAGAGGAAGATACAGAAAGAATCTTTCCTCCTGAAATATGAACCTCTGTTCCCGTTTCCTGATTACAAGTCTGCATCACGACATCGGCCACACTGGCGATGGAAGGAAGCGCCTCTCCTCGAAACCCTAAACTATCAATATGAAATAGGTCTTCCTCCCGTCGAAGTTTACTGGTCGCATGCCGCAAAAAACAAAGTTGGGCATCCTCTGGATCCATCCCAATTCCATTATCTGTTACTTTGATTTCTTTGACACCAGAATCGGTCAAATCAATTCGAATTTCGGTACTTTTGGCATCGATGGCATTCTCGACTAACTCCTTGACAACATTCATACAACGTTCGACGACTTCTCCCGCCGCAATCTTATTTGCCAAGACCTCATCCATTACTTGTATTTTACTCATAAGAAAGCATCACCGACTTATTTACGAATCGCATCTGGTTGATAATAAACCGTCTCTCCATGATAATTCTCACTACTTTTTAAATATTTCGCAAAAAGAAGTTCTTCTCTTTCTTCTCGAGACGTCTGAATCCAATGTTCTAAATCATCGATACTTTTTCCTTCAAAATCATGATATCCATCTCGAAGACCAAATTGATACATAGAGATAAAATCTTCTTCCTTCCATGGCTCTTTCATAATAGCCATATCTTTTCCCTCATAATATCCTGCCTTATAAAGAAGATAATTATAAGATTCTCTTTCTGTTTGATTTTCCATATTCCTCTACCCTTCTTTCCCTTTCATTCTATCATATTTCTTTTAAATATTCAAAAAATTTTAAAGCGACCTCTTTTCCTAAAATTTCTTCCAATTCTTCTTGGGATGCTTCTTTCATTTTTTTGAGAGATCCAAAGTGCCGCAATAAATCTTTCTTTCGTACTTCCCCAATTCCTGGAGCCAAATCCAAAACAGAAGAAAGCGCGCCTTTACTTCGAATATTTCGATGATAAGAAATCGCAAAGCGATGCACCTCTTCCTGCATTTTATTCAAAAAGAGAAATAAATTACTATCTTTATCCATAGGAATTTCTTCTCCATCGGCATTGATAAGCACACTCGTCTTATGTTTGTCATTCTTCTTAAGCCCACAAATCGGAATCGATAAATGAAGAGACTCCATGACTTCTTTCGCTACCGCAACCTGTAACTCTCCTCCATCGAGAATCATCAAATCGGGAGGGGTGACTTCTCCCATATAGATTTTAAAACAACGACGATAAAGTACTTCTCTCATCGCTCCCAAATCATCCTGCGCTTCACTTTTGATTTTATACTTTCGATACTCATTCTTATTGGGTTCAAAATGATCGAAGACAACCAATCCTCCTACGTAGAACGTACCAAATAAATGCGAATTATCAAACGCTTCAATCCGAGATAACTGCGGTAAATGAAGAAGACGTTGTAATTCTTTTTCTGCTTCGAGACGTGCCTCTTCGTCCTTTTTAATATTTTCATACTTTTCATGAAGATAAATTTTCGCGTTATCGGTTGCCAAATCCACTAATTTTTTTCGATCTCCACGGTGTGGTACTGAAACTTTTACTCCGAGATACTGTTCCAATAAATCACCCTGGACTCCTTCCGGAACAAGAATCTCCTTTGGTAATAAATGATTCTTTTCATAAAACCGAATGACATAGGAAAGGAGTTCTTCCGAAGCATCTTCTACCGAAGTAAAAATATCCTGACTCTTTCCAAAAAGAAGTCCCTCCCGAATATAAAAAGTAACAATCGATAAATAATTATTATCCTGATAAAAACCAAAGACATCGAAATGATAATTATGATGTAAATCGATCTTTTGTCTTGTCAAAGTTACTTGAATATCTTGTAACATTTCTTTTAATTCTAATGCTCTTTCAAAGTGAAGAGAGTCAGATGCCTTCTGCATCTCTTCGGTTAATTTCTTGATAATCAAATCATTATTTCCCTTTAAGAAAGAAGTGATTTCCTCCACCATAGAAGTTAACTCTTCCTTCGGAATCTCCTTTTGACAGTATCCCAAACATTCTCCTAAATGATAGTAAAGGCACAAATCTTTCTTCAAATTCTCACATTTTCGAAGAGGATAAATCCGATGTAACATATTGACTGTTTTTCTCGCTGCAGCGACATTGGGATACGGTCCAAATAAACGATTTTTATTTTTCGTTCGATGAACATTCCGTACAATTTTTAAACGAGGATATCTTTCATTTGTCAATTCGATATAAGGATAACTCTTATCATCTTTTAAAAGAATATTGTATTTCGGATTATATTTTTTAATTAAAGTAATCTCTAAAATAAAGGATTCTAATTCGGTAGAAGTGACAATATATTCAAAATCGACAATATCTTGAACCAACATCGCGGTCTTTCCTGTCACCGTTCCCGTAAAATAACTTTTTAAACGATTTTTTAAGTTCTTGGCTTTCCCTACGTAAATAATCACGCCATCCTTATTTTTCATCTGATAACTTCCTGGTTGCGTAGGAACCAATTTCAATTTTTCTTTGATATAAGCCTTCGTCTCTTCACTCATAGAAATACCCTCTTTTTCCTTGTCCCCTTTATTATAACACAGTTTAAAAAAGAAACGAAAGAAATCCAAAGAAGAAACATAAACTAATAGAAAGGAGCATTCTATGAAGAAAAAAATCATAATAGGAATCCTTTGTCTTTGGATTCTTACTCTTCTTCTTTTTCTTTATAAAGAGACGATTCAAAAAAACACATCTTACGAATTAGAAACCATCATCCAAGAAACAGAAAATACGGTCCAAAGTATCACCAAAGCGAAAACAAAAGATTCCAAATTAAATCGTGAAATCACAAAGTATATCGAAGAAAAACAAGAAGAATTTCTAGATTTTACGAAAAACAAAACCTCTCTTTATCTTTTAGAACGAGAAGAATTCAATATCGATACCAACATCTTTGAAACCAAAGAATACCTAAGTGTCACCATGATGACCTATCAAAATGGTCCTTCTTTTTCCGTACCTAGTAATGAAATCAAAACCATTTTATGGAATACCAAAAAAAGAAGAAAAAGCACCATCCAAGACTTTCTTCGTTCGAAAGACTCTTTGGAACCCCTCCGTCAAGAAGTCTTTTCTCTCTTCGAAAAAGAATGCCCTCACTGTCTCAATTCCGAACGATTTAAACAGGAATTTGGGGAAGATTCCACTTCCTTTTTTCTAACTTCTACCGGATTTTCTTTTACCGTAAACCCTTCTCTTCTTCAAGAAGATTATCATGATTATCTGATTGTCTCTCTTCCGAAAAAGAACCCTTATCTCTTCTACCCAGAGGAAAAAGAAGAAAAAGAAGAGGATTCCCAACCGGAAACAAAGAAACGAGTCATTGACCCTTCCCTTCCCTCAATTGCCCTTACGTTCGATGATGGACCGAGTCCTTATACCGAAGAAATTCTAAAAATATTAGAAGAAAACGAAGTCAATGCCACTTTCTTCATTCTCGGAAATAAAGTAACGACCTACAAAGAAATTCTTAAAAAAAGTGTCGCCAATGGGAATGAATTAGGAAATCATTCTTATAACCATCAATGGCTAAGTCGTCTCTCGACGAAAGAATTAGAAAAACAAATCGATCAAACTCAAGAGATTCTTCAAAAAGAAATCCATTACACACCGACCTTTCTTCGTCCAACCTACGGTTCCACCAATCGCCGAATCACCAAAAATAGTCATCTAGAAATCGCTCTATGGACGGTCGACACCAAAGATTGGCGAATCAGAAATCCCGACCGCATCGTTCTACGGGCTACCCATAATATCAAAGATTTCGATATTATTTTGATGCATGACACGTATGAAAGAAGCAAAGACGCCCTTAAAAAAATCATTCCCAACTTAAAAAAGCAAGGATTTCAATTGGTTACTTTGAGTGAGTTACAAGAAATTAAAAAAATTAGAGAATACATCAAAGATGCTTCTTTAAATCCATAAAAAAAGGAAAAGCGAAACTAAACTTTTCCTTTTTCTTTGACCCCTTTCACATCTTGGATCTTCTCTTTGATATCGTCATCGAAATATTCCCAAGTACAACGTAACACAATATAGATAGGAAGGCCCATCACAATACCTAAAATACCTAAGAACTTACTGAAGAATCCCATCGTAATAATAACTAGAACTGGATTTACATTGTTGGTTTTTCCATAAATATGAGGGGAAATCAAGTATCCATCGATATTTGGGAAAATCAAAGTAATAATCAAGGTAGCGATACAAAGTTTCCATGAAATCGCAGTCGCTGTGATAACCGCAATGACATTGGTAATGATTCCACCGAAATAAGGAATAATCGTCGTGAAGCACGCAAGAAGTCCAAGAAGTAACCAGTTAGGATGTCCGACTAGTTTAAATAAAATCGAATACTCGAAAAACTGAATCAACATGAAAATCGATAAACCATGAAGATAATTTCCAATTTCGATATCTAGTTGTTTTACATAATAGTAAAATTTAATATTCCAACGCTTTAAAAACTTTTTAACAAAAGCCCGAATTTTATTCATATCGATTAATAAGTAAATCGTAACGAAGAAGATAATCATCGCATTGGTAATGAAGTTGACACTCTTACCTAAAATATCAATCGTTCCAGTTGAAATATAATTTCCGAATTTCTTAATTAATTCATTCAAGGTCTCAAGAACCGTTGCCTCAAAATTACCCAACTCCACATCGAATTTTCCATTAAAGTTATTAATGACTTCGGTTACAGTTTTCGTAAAGGAAATTAACTGATCATAAACGACAGGAACTGTAAGCCAAACGAGTCCAACTACAATGAATAGAACGACGAGAATGACGGATAACAACGCCAGAGGTCTACGAACCCCTTTCCTTTCGAGACGTTCTACAAAAGGATGAAGAATATACGCAAAGGCAAAGGCAAGAAGGAATGGCATCAACGTACTAAATACTTTCGCAATAAACGTTCCCCAATAATTTGAAGTATTGAGTACAAGGTAAACGACTGCCATCAACATCAAAAGATTGAGTAATCGATAACTGATATGTTCTTTTTTCATTTTATCACCTCTCTAATAAAATCGTTACGGGTCCATCATTGGTAAATGTAATCTGCATATCGGCCCCAAACTGTCCGGTCGAAGCAGGTACCACTTCCTTTAATTTTTGATTCCATAAATCATAAAGAAGACGCGCTTTTTCGCCATTTAATGCCGCAAGGTAACTAGGACGATTTCCCTTCACACAATCTCCATACAACGTAAACTGCGAAATCGATAAGACTTCTTTCTTCACATCGAGAAGAGAAAGATTCATGACATGATTCTCATCATCAAAAATCCGAAGGTGCGTCACTTTGTGAACCATCCAGTCGATGACCGAAGCATCATCCTGTTCCGTAAAACCAACGAGAAGGACCAAACCACCCGCAATGGAACCGACCTTTTTTCCATCGACCGTACAACACGCCTCTTTGCTTCTTTGAACTACCACCCGCATTATCGCATCAACCTTTCTACTTTGGTTACATAAGGAAGTTTATTCAATTCGAGGAAGACTTTTTCCAATTGTTCCACATTTCTTACGAATAAATCGACTTCATAAACGGTATCTTCTCCCCGATTCATCGTAATAAATTTATCGACTCCTACATCTAACATATTCATTTTCTGAAGCATCTCTAACATCTTGTTTTCTCTCGTACTACAATGAATCAAAATGGTCGACAAATACTTTTCTTTGGTCTCCTCACTCCATGAAACAGGTACGTTTCTTTCTTCCAACATCTCGAGATTATGACAAGCCGTACGATGGACACTAATTCCGTTTCCTTTCGTAATATATCCGATAATCTCATCTCCTGGAATCGGATTACAACAGTTCGCCAAATTGACTTTGACTTTGTCGATACCAGAGACGATGATATCCGCATCCCCCGATTTGATGACGACTTTCTTTGGATGTTCCACCACTTCTTCTTCTTTTCGATAAATCGTATTGACAACCATCGAAGGAGAATATTTTCCATTTCCAATCTCTAAATATAAATCCTCTAACTGATTCACTTTTAAAGATTGAAATAACATTTCTACATGTTCAGGAAGAAAGAATTCATCGTAAGGAATTTTTCTTTTACGAAGTTCTTTTTCTAAAGAATCTTTTCCCCTTTCCATATAGATTTCTTTTTCACTCTTCGTAAAGAAGGAACGAATCTTATTTTTCGTTTGTGTCGACTTCGCAATATTTAACCATTCGCGCGAAGGACCTTTTGAATTCTTCGAAGTATTAATTTTGACGATATCATTATTCTTTAATTTATAATCGAGAGGAACAATGACGTTGTTGACGATAGCCCCAATCATCGTTTCTCCTACCCGAGTATGAACTTTATAAGCAAAATCGATCGGTGTCGCATCTTTCGGCAGTTCGATGATATCTCCCTTTGGGGTAAAACAGTAAATGTTGTTATTCAAGACTTCTTCTTTGACACTATTGACAAAATCCTCGGTACTCATCTTATCGGCATTCAATTCGATAATGGATTTAAAGAACTGTAACTTTTGTTCCGTCGTATTCTGCATCAAAACAGAAGCATCTTTGTGCTCTTTATAAGCCCAATGGGAAGCGATTCCGTTTTCTGCCACTTCATCCATCTCATACGTACGAATCTGAATTTCAAAAAGATAACCATCAATTCCAAAAACAGTCGTATGAAGAGATTGATACATATTTGGTTTTGGCATTGCGATATAATCTTTAAATCTCTTAGGAATCGGTTTAAATTTAGAATGAATAATTCCCAAAGCCAAGTAACATTCTTGTTCCGTATGAACGAGAATTCGTAAAGCGAGTAAATCGTAAATATCCGAGAATTTTCTTCCTTTATTTAATTTATTATAGATACTGTAAATACTTTTCGCACGACCCTTAATCTCATGAGGAATCCGATGTTCGGTCAATAAATTGGTCACATAACGAAGCATCTCATTGACCGTATTATCCCGTTCGACTTTCGTTTTGTTGAGTTTTTCCGCAATATCATAAAATACATCTGGTTTCAAATAACGAAGAGATAAATCTTCTAATTCTGACTTCAATTTATGAATTCCTAAATGATGCGCCAAAGGAGCTAGAATCTCTAAGGTTTCTTTGGCAATCTTCTTTTGCTTTTCTTCCGGTAAAGCCCAAAGCGTTCGCATATTATGAAGACGATCTGCCAACTTGACGATAATGACGCGGACATCTTCACTCATTCCGACGATAATTTTCTTATAGTAATCAATTAAATATTCGTTCTCCGTCGAAAAATTAATTCTTCCTAATTTGGAAACTCCGTAGACAAGACGACCCACTTCTTTTCCAAAGGCTTCTTCTACTTCTTCTCGTTCTACTCCACAATCCTCAATCACATCATGAAGTAACGCTGCCATAATCGTCGCACTATCCGCATAAATATCTGTCAAAATCATCGCAGCATGTAAAGGATGAGAAATATAAGGTTCTCCCGATTTCCGAAATTGTCCCTGATGACATTTTTCCGCAAAGAAATATGCTTTCCGAATCTGTTCTACTTCTTCTTCCTTTAAATATGTACGGGTCTTCTCTATTAAATCTTCCATTGTATATGAAATGTCTTTAGACATATAACCATCTCCAACTATTCGTTTTTCTCTACTTCGACATGTAAAATATCATTGGTCATTTCCGATAAAGTTAACCCTTCCGCTAGTTTCCATTTGGTAGCGACAAGATAGTTCCAAATATCCTGTTCCGAAATATAAGAAATACCCCTTTGACGAAATTCTTTGGCTTTCAATTTCAAGACAGGAAGTAATTTTTTTCGAAGTTCAAAGGAACTCTCTATCTCTAGATTCACTTTTCTTCACCTACTTTCATTATATAAAAAAATAGGAAAATAGAAAAGTTTTTACGAAAAAGTTTTCCCAATTTTTCATAGACTCTACTAGAGAGGATGTCTATGAAAGAAAAATTTATAAAATCCGCCATCATTCTCCTCATTGGAGGCGCCATCACCAAATTATTAGGAATGATCATCAAGATGACGCAAACACGTCTCATCGGAGTAGAAGGAATCGGAATCTATTCTTTGATGTTTCCTACTTATGCTTTGTTTACAAGTATCGCACAATTAAGTTTACCAACGACGTTATCTAAATTGGTGAGTGAAGAACGGTATCGTAGTAAATTTTTAATCTTTACTTCCCTACCCATTCTTCTTTTAACAAACGTACTTCTCATGGTAGGAATTTTTCTTTCTGCCAAAACCATTGCGGTTTCCTTTTTGAAAGAACCACGGTGTTATTTACCGATTTTAGCGATTGCCCTCGTTCTCCCTTTCGAATCGTTATCCAACCTCTTACGAGGATATTTTTTTGGCAAAGAGCGAATGCTTCCTCATGTATTTAGTCACATCACAGAACAGTTGGTTCGATGGACGGGAATTCTTCTATTCCTTCCTATTCTTCTTCAAAAAAGTCTCATTTATGCCGTCACGTTTTTAATTCTTGTCAATATTCTAAGTGAAGGCGCAAGTCTATTCGTTCTTCTTTTCTTTTTACCAAAACATACGAACATCTCTAGACAAGACTGGGTTCCCAAAAATCCAGAATTACGGGAAATCTTATCGTTATCTCTTCCCACAACCGGAAGTCGCCTCATCGGAAATGTCGGTTACTTTCTCGAACCGATTCTTTTAACAGGTATCTTAAGTTTCTTAGGTTACACCAATCACTATATCGTCGAAGAATATGGATTGATTAGTGGATACGTCATTCCTCTTCTTTCTATTCCTAGTTTTTTTACCAATGCCATTTCGCAAGCCTTGATTCCTATCATTTCGAGAAATTACAGTCAAGGAAAGAAAAAAGAGACAAAGAAAAAACTCAAACAAGGAATTCTTCTCTCGTTATCGATTGGTCTTCCCGTAACCATTCTGTTCTCTCTCTTCCCAGGATGGTTCTTATCCTTCATCTACCACACAGAAAAAGGAATTTCCTATATGAAATTCCTCGCTCCTATTTTCTTATTTCAATATATTGAAACACCCCTCATGTCCTGTCTACAAGCCATGGGAAAAGCCAAAGAAACATGGACCATTTCCTGGCAAAGTGTACTAGTCCGTAGTTGTAGTTTGGTGTTCTTTCTCTTTCTCCATAATGGAATGTGGGGATTTCTCTTCTCTCTCGTTGCCAATATCTTCTTTACGATTTACCAAAGTGGTCGTTACTTACGAAAGTATCTTTCTTAATCGCTCCAACCACCTAATTTACGTCCCGCTCTTCTCTTTGCTTTGAGAGACTCCAAATGTGTTTCAAACAAATGTTGATTGTGGGCTTCTGTCACTTCCCGTTCCATCCACATAAGGGCATTTTCTCTCTTTTTATAAATGTATCCCAAAACCTTTCCTTCTAACGTGTTTCTTCTTTCCGCATAAAATTGTTTTAACGCGGGATTCGTTCCAAATTCTTCAAACGTCACATCAAACCATTGATAAATTTTTTCCATCAACGGTTGAAAAAGAGAGGCATCTTCTAATAAAGAAAAACTTTTCTCATAATTATAACGTGCAACACAAAAGATATCTTGGGTTCCCATCGGCAAAAATTCTGGTTCGATCAAATCTCGTGGATAAGCCGCCATCTTGCTGACAATTGCCTTCGCTACTCGCACGACATCTCCAAATTCTGGTGGTCGTTCCACGCATTCGATGATTTCTCGTATCATTTGATTCGTCTTTGGATCTCGCTCGATTCTTTTTTCTCTTTTTTCTAATAAATGACATTGATACTTCTGATCGTAGAAACAAACTCGTTCTAAAATAGTACTTCGTTCCTCGAAAGATAAAAAGGCGAAAACCAAATCCGCATAGGTAGAAAAGTCATCAATAGGGATGCCCGCAAGCGCGCGTCGAATACTTTTAAAATCTTCGGAATCAATTTTCTTCTCTCGAAACATCTCTAATAATCTCAAATAAATCGGATAACAAGACCCCATTCCAACATCTTCTTGTCTTGTCTCACAGTCCCTTGGAAAAACACTACCTAAACAGACTGACACACGACTTCTTTTTCCTGGTTCCATTTCTTTTCTCCCTTTCTTTTATTGATATCCAATCGATGCATATCTCTTTTGATTTCGCGCTAATTCCTTGGCACGAGCGCTATAATAAGACGATAATACTTGATTTTTATAAGTGACATATTCGATTCCTACTCTTTCGCTTTCTTTGACCATTTGTTCCCGAATCGTTTTTTGTAATTGCGATAATTGAAAATCAATTTCAGACATGACAAAGTCTCTAAAACGAGATCGATCCGTAATAAACGAAAAAGAATCGACTAAAAAATCTTGGAAAGCATCTTCAACCGGTCCCCCTCGTTGACAAAGTGTTTCAGATATTTCAACACACTTTTTCATATTCTCAAGAGGATCTTGTGTCCGCATTTCTTCAAAATAAGGATCAAATACCGCCAAATAAACACTACCTAAAATCAAACTATGAAGGGCCATAGGAATCCGAACAACATCTCCTGTTTGCATCGGACGTTTACGAATGCCAAAACAAGTTTTCTTTTTCCCTGTTTCCTCATCGATAGACTCTATTTTTACCCGTTCTTCCAACACATGTAACTGAAACATTTCATCCAAAGAAGAAAAGAGGGAAGAAAGCCTATCGCTGGGCATCGATAAAAAATAAAGTAACAAAGGTCCAAAGGCATCGACTTCCGTCAAAGAATGAACGGCAATTTCTTTCCGAAAACTTTTAAAATCTTTGATGGTCCAGAGAGAAGAGGCAACAAGAGAATTCACCACTTGATACACTTCTTCTAAACAAGAATGTTCTGGTAATGGTTGTAACATTTTTTGAAACGGTTCTGCCGGTAAATAATATCCTACTCTTTGACCAAACCAACGATGATTATACATCATAATCTCTCCCTTCTTTTCAACCGATTCTAATCGTGAGCCCAAGCCCCAAAGACACGAGGGACTTCATTCGTATGAATTTTCTTTTTCTGAATAGCGGTCGCACAGGCATACTTGGCATAAGTAGCCGTTTTTCCTTCATACGTACGTAACTGTTGATAGAGATAGTCCTTTTGATGAGAAATCAAATCGTTTTTTCTTTCTTCGAGATACGACTGGATTCCAACAGGAAGATAAGAAGAAAACATCGCATCAAACTGTTCGTATAAGATAGGAACATCTTTTCCAAGAGGTTTTCCTGGTTTTGGATTTTCATTTAAATCCTCATTGTAAATCTTTTTCAATATAGAAAGACGTTCAAAATCATTATCCGTCTCTCGAAATTCTGGATGAAGCGATAAAACAGAACAACTAAAAGAACGAATCTTTCCATCCAAAGCCTTGGCAAACCGAACGATATCTCCTACATCGTATGGCTTTTCTTCACTCACATAAATGGTCTTTCCCTTTTGTCCCGTCGTTTCATCCTGTATCTTTTTCGCGACTCTTTGTTCAAATAAAGGAAACTCATAATGTTTGGCTAAATCACGAATCCATAATTCTCCCATCGTTCGATCCAAACGAAGGAAAAAGAATATCACTTCGTGATACCGCGCAAAATCTTCTTCCCGAATAGACGCTAAAGCCTTACGAAAACATTGAAAATCTTCAAGAGACCAATCTCCCATCGTATAATGAAGAGAAATCCTTTCATAAATTTGAAACAAAGGATCATTTTCTCTTAGTAAAGATTCTTGGGGAATTTCTTCTCCCGGAACATAAGGAAAAAGATGATCTTTTTGATTCTTTTTATCTAATAAAAATATATTTTCAAGTCGTTTCATAATCCACACCCCTAAAACCTAACATATTCTACCACATTTTTCCGAAAGGAACAAGCATTTTTTGAAGAAACGAAAGAAAAAATCTCATTTACTTTCCACGAAGTTTCTAGTATAATACTCTCGGAAAAGAGGGATGGATATGTTTGGCGGGATTGGCGCGAGAGGTGGAAAAAAAGACAGAAAACAAATCCTAAAAAACGAGAAAAGAAAAAGAAAAGAAAGAATCAAAGCCGAAGAAGAAAAACTAGTTCAAGAAGAGAAAAAGAAAGAAAAAGAAGAAAAGGGAAAAATTCTAATTCAAGAAAAAGAGAAAGAAGAAAAACAAGAAGAGAATCAAAAAGAAAAAAGCACCCCCTCTCCAAGAAAACACTTATTCGGAGGAAAAGAGCCATTCGAAGAAAAAAGCAGGAAGGAACCGGAAAAAAACAAAGAAATCCCGCCGATTCTTCCCTACCCTTTACCCATCCCAAAAAAAAGAAAAGAACAAGAACCAGAAAAACAACAGAGAAAAGAACAAGAAATAGAGAAAAAACAGAAAAAAGAAAAAGAATCAAAAGAACAAGAAAGACAACTTCCCAAAATAGAAAAAGAAGAACCACCCATCTTAACAGTAGAAGAAAAAGAAGTATTCCAATCAAAACCATTTCCTTTCAAAGAAGAAGAAACAATCAAGAAAGAATCAGACGAAGAAGATACAGAAAATGCCTTAGAATATAAAGTGGTCAATGAATTAGAACGACTTTTAAAAAATTGCAATTATGAATTAAAGAAAATTTATGTCGAACTAAATGTCCTTCAAAAAGAGAGCGAAAATATGGAAACCATCCGAGAAGTCGAGGATGCCTTAGAAGAAATAGAACGCCTCCTCACCTATCTCGAACAAATCAAAAAACAGTTAGAAGTCATTAGTGACTCCTACAATTTGGACCTCATTCACCGATTACATGATCGAACTTTTACAGACCTCGTCGAAGAATACAAAAGTCAAGTCAAAAGTGAAAGACAAATTGAAAATACCGTTTCCAACATCAAAAGAAACGAGGAATATACTTCCTTAATGAAAAGAATTTTAGTCTTCGAACAAATGCAACAAACGTTACGGGAAGAAATAGAAAGAAAAAAAGAAGAAATCGAATTACGAGAAGAAGAATTTGAAAAAGGAAAAGAAGCCTTTCTTCCAATCGAAGCCATGAAAGAACAAATTGATCGTTATATCAAAGAGTCAGAACGACGTTTGGTTACCATGACACAGAAAGTACAAGAAGCAGTTCGACAAACAACTAAAACAGAAATTCGACTTCATTATTCGATGGAAGCCATTGCGAGAAGCCTCCTTCTTTTACATATGATAAGAAAAAATCCTCTTCGAAATGCGAATGGAATGGCAGCCATCCAAACCCTCATCACACTGAATCTTCTAAAACAGATTCTCATTCCTGAAAAGCAGAAAATTCAACTGACAGAATATCACTATACAGATTACCAAGATATGATTCATCAATCGCTAAATGATACCAAAGAAATTAATCAAATCATCGAAAGCGGATTCACTCAAATCAAAGATTTAAGAACGTATATAGAAAAAGAATTTGGGGCATATAAAGACAGTTTGCCAGAGTATAAAGACCTTCTTGCTTCCATGGATAAGATAGAAAAAGAATTATCAGAACGAGCCCAAAATATGAAAAATATTCAATCAGAAATGGAACGAAATTTAGAATCCAACAACCAAAAAGTTCTCTACTATAAACAATTAGATGGACAAGAAGAAGTAATAGAATAAAAAAGAAAAATAAAAAAAGAAAGAGAGAAGAATTACTGTTCTTCTCTCTTTATATTACTCATCAGAATCGTCTAACTTCACTAAGACTTCCCTTGGTTTCGATCCATTGGCTGGACCAACAATGCCTCTCTCCTCCAATAAATCCATAATTCTAGCAGCTCGGTTATAACCTAAACTATACTTTCTCTGTAATTTTGAAGCACTCGCTTGTCCTGCCGTAATGACATATTCGACAATCTCATTATAAAGAGGATCTTCATACTCTTCGGGAGCATCTTTCACATCATCAACACTCATTCCACCTGACTCAGAAGCTTCTCCTAAATTCATGAAACGTTCATCGTATTGTGCTTTCTGTTGAGAAATCGTCCAATCACAAATCTTTTGTAAATCTTCATCCGAAACGTATGCCCCTTGCACACGGACAGGAGAATTTTCTCCCATTGGTAAGAAAAGCATATCTCCTTTTCCTAAAAGTTTTTCTGCTCCTACGGAATCCAAAATCGTACGAGAATCGATACTCGAAGAAACTGCGAACGAAATACGAGATGGAATATTGGCTTTGACAACACCAGTAATGACATCCGTCGAAGGTCTCTGTGTTGCCACAATCAAGTGAATTCCGGCTGCGCGAGCCATTTGTGTAATTCGCATAATCGAATCTTCGACTTCTTTACTAGCAACCATCATCAAATCCGCAAGTTCATCGATAATCACGACGATATAAGGCATATGATGTAACTGTTCTTCTTCCGCTTTTCCTTCATTCTGCTTATCTACCCACTCATTATAGGTAGAAATATTTTTGACTCCATGTTCACTAAAGGTATCGTATCTTCCTTCCATTTCTCGCACGATTCTCTTTAAAGCATCATTAGCCTTACGAGGATCCGTCACGACAGGAATCAATAAATGAGGAATACAATTATACATACTAAGTTCTACCTTTTTCGGGTCAACCAAAACGAGTTTGACTTCACTCGGTTTCGTTCGCATCAACATCGAAGCGATGATACAGTTAATACAAACGGATTTACCACTACCCGTAGAACCAGCCACTAATAAGTGTGGCGTTTTATCAATCTCACAGAAAATCGAATTTCCCATGATATTTTTTCCAAGCGCTACCAATAATTTACTACTAACTTTATTCGCTGGAATGGAATCCAAAATTTCTCTCAATCCAACTGGTGTAACCGTATCATTGGCAAGCTCGATACCTACGGTGCTTTTTCCTGGAATCGGTGCCTGGATACGAACGTCTCTTTTCGCCAAAGCAAGAGAAATTTCGCGATTCAAACTCAAAATTTTACTAACTTTGGTTCCCGAAGAAATCTCAAGTTCATACTGTGTGACACTCGGTCCCACATTGACTTCCACTACTTTTCCAATAATACCAAAATCTTTTAAAACTTTTTCTAGTTTGATAATATTGGCTTCGATCACTTCGTTATTATTGCCATTCTTGGCTTTCTTTGTTTGAGAAATCAACGTAAGAGGTGGTAACTGATAATTCCAATTTGTATTGTCATGAATCGGTACAGAAGATTTTTCTTCTGGATTTTCTCCATCCTCCACTGGATTTTCTCCCGTCGTTTCTTTACTATGCGTTAATTCGTCAATACTATGAATACGAATCCTGTTATCTTCCTTCGGTTCTCCCTCTTCTTTTTCAGCCTTCTCTTTCGGTTCTTCAGAAAGCAAAGAAGAGTCGTTCACAACCACACCCGTATCTTCCAAACTTGGTTTTTTCTTTTTCCGCTGGAATGGTTTTACGATCAGTCCAATCAAATCCACTCCAGTCAATAAAACCAAACTGATTGCTAAAAAGAGTCCCGAAACAATATACGTTCCTTCCATCGCAAACAATTTATAGAACACGACACTCAAAAACGCCCCAATCATTCCAGCCCCTTTCAAGGTAAGGGCAGAACCATTCACAATATTTTGAAAATTCGCTACCAAATTATCGATTGTTAATTGAAACACAGCCATGACATCCGCTTCGTTTGCTTTTACATAAGAAGTATGCTCTAGAATTAAAAATCCCATCCATAAAAAATAAAAACCAACGAGTCTTCCTGTTAAAAAATTAGGAAGTTCCCTCTTATAAACCATATAACAACCTACTAATAAGACAAATAACAACAATACTTGATACCATGTACCTATCAAAAACATCGCAAAACTAGCGCCCAATCGTCCAATAATTCCCAAAGGCGTAGGTACAATACTTAAGATTGACAAAACGATTAAAAAGAGTCCAATGACTTCATTCCAATGTTCAAACTTTTTTTCTTCCTGTTTTTTCTTTTTCTTCCTCTTTGCCATAATACACCTCTTATATCCTATAACCATTATACCTTTTTTTTAAAGAAAGGAAAAGAATTATAAAAAAGAAATCAAAAAAAAAGAATCGATTCGTTTATTTCACCTTTCCAAATCGTGTCAAAGGAAATAAAACAAATTGACTCTTTCCTAAAATATCTTTTTCGTTAATGACACCAATACGGCGACTATCTAAAGAATTATTTCGATTGTCTCCCATCACAAAGTAATATCCTTCTGGAATTTTTTCCAATTCCAACATATCGAGAGAAAAATCAGCGGTATACCCCTTTCCATAAGGGTCCTTCACTTTCTTTCCGTTCACATATAACGTATTATCTCGATAAGCAATCGTTTCTCCTGGAAGTCCAATCACTCGTTTGATAATCTTTTCATTCTCCATTTGAACCACAACAATATCAAATCGTTCAATCTCATGGAATTGGTATACAATCCGGTTCAACAGTAACATATCGTGATGATACAACGTATCATTCATACTACTTCCTGAAACCAACACCGTTGTCACAAGAAACTGTTTGATTAAAAGAATCACGATAACAATAATCACATAAGGAATGAATTCTTTCCCAAAATGAATGACTTTTTCTTTCATACTCTTATTCCTCAAATGAAAAGAAGACCAGTGGTCTTCTATTTCTCCCGTCTTTCTTTAATTCTGTATTGACCAACTCTTCCTCGTAAGAAAGTTAACTTCGCACGTGTCGCTTTTCCTCTACGTACAACTGTAATTTTGTCAATCTTTGGTGAATGAATAGGGAAGATTCTTTCTACACCTACACCAGAAGACATTTTTCTGACAGTAAATGTTTCACTAATTCCTCCACTCTTACGGGCAATGACAATTCCTTCAAATGCTTGAATTCTTTCTTTCTTTCCCTCGATGATTTTTACATCAACACGAACCGTATCACCAACACGAAATTCAGGAACATCTGGATTCAATTGTTTTTGTGTAATCTTGTCAATTACATTTGCCATATACGATATCTCCTTTCTTGTTTTACCAGTGATCATACCGAAACAAAATTGAAATTGATTTCCTACATAAATACAAGGAAGCGGATCACTAACGACATAAATTATAACAAGAAATCAAAGAAAAAGCAACAGTTTTTTTCTGATTTTCCAAAAAGAAAAGCCTTAGAATTTCTAAGACTTTATCGACTCCTTCTTCCAATAGAATTTTCATCTTGTTCCTGATAAAAATTCGCTAGTTGATTTTCATATTGATGAAGCATATATTCCTCTAAATAATAGAGTCTTGTTTTTAACTCTTGTTCCAAAATATCTAATTTCTTTTCGACGAGAAGATAAGCCTCTTCTTCCATATATTTCCGATATTTAACACGTGCTTCTAATCGCAATTTACTAATTTCATTCAAGCCCTGACGATACGCATCTCCCGCATCCTCGCCTTCTTCGTTTTCTTCAAAAATTACCGTAATAAATTCTAGGAGTTTTCGAAACTTCATATTCAACTTTTTAGAAGCAACTTTACTCATCAAACTAGGATTGATAATCACGACTTTATTGACATTGATGGCATCTTTAATCTTGATGTTTTTCTTTGGAGATAAATCGTACCCCTCCATTTTATCATACTCAAAATAAGTAACCGTAGGATCATTTTTTTCCTTTACCACCAAATACCGCTTGTCAATCATGCTATCACCCCTACTTTTCTAATAAATCAGGTCTTCGCTCTACAGTTCTATTATAACGCATTTGTTCTCGAAATTCATCTATTTTTTTATGATCTCCCGAAACGAGAACTTCCGGCACTTCCATTCCTCGATAAACACGTGGTTTGGTATAGGCTGGATAATCTAGTAATTGATCGTTAAAACTATCTTGGAGATGACTCTCTTCTTCGATGACACCCGGTAACAAACGAATAATAGAATCCGCTAAAATCATCGCTGGAATCTCTCCCCCTGTCAAAACGTAATCTCCAATCGAAATTTCATAGTCACAAAGCGTCCGAATTCGTTCATCGAATCCTTCATAATGCCCACAAAGGAGTATCAAATGTTTTTCCTTTGCTAAAGTATATGCCATTTTCTGTTTGTATAATACCCCATCTGGCGTCAACATAATTACTTTGGTATCCTCTGTTCTTAAACTCTCAATACAATCAAAAATCGGTTGACAAGTAAGCACCATTCCATGCCCTCCCCCATAAGGAGTATCATCTACTTTTTGATGGGGATCATTCGAAAAAGTACGAAAATTAATAATGCGAATTTCTACCTTTCCACTCTCTTGTGCTCTTTTTAAAATAGATTCTTCAAATACCTGAGAAAACATTTCTGGGAACAAAGTCAAAATATCGATTTTCATTCTATCATCCCCTTCATATAATAGAAATAAATTTTCTTTTCCGGTACCTGAATGGACTCAATAAATTCTTTTCGAAAAGGAATAAAGGTTCTTTTCCCCTCTTTCTCTAATAAGAAAACAAGATTATTTCCTCCCCGGTTCTCAATATCGGTCACTGTTCCAATCCAAGTAGTACCGACATATCCATCCATCCCAATATAATCTTCTTCGAGAAGTTCTCCTTCCTCCAAATGTAAATCACTTCGACGAACATAAACAGAAAGTCCTTTAAACCGTAACACATCATCAATATGATGATATCCTTCCATCAAAATCATTTCAAAATTTTTATGATGACGATAACGAGTCACAGTAATGGGTTCCTTCTTTTTACCAATATAAAAATGCATTCCCGGAAGAAACACTTTCTCTTTCTGATCAAAAGAAGACAAAATTCTTACTTCCCCCAACAATCCATGTGTATTGACAATCTTTCCTATATAAATATATTCTTCCATACTTATCTCCTATCTAATTCATAAAGTAAAATACTTCCCGCAACGGCTACATTTAAACTTTCTACTTCTGGTGCCATCGAAAGATAAAGATAACGGTCACAAAGACGTAAAATTGAAGGATGAACCCCCTGTCCCTCATTTCCTAATACAAGCGCAAACTGTTCTTTTTCCGAAGAAGAAAGCATCCGGACATCTTCTCCTTCTTCGACCTTGGTTCCATAAATCGGAATCTTCCTTTCTTTCAAGGTAGGAAGAAAAGATTCTAAATCCTCTACAAGAACCTGGCAATGAAAAACCATTCCCTGCGTTGCCCGCAATACTTTCGGATGATAAAAATCAACAGAATTTTTTCCTAAAACAATGGTATCGACATGAAACGCTTTACTACTACGAATTAAAGTACCTAAATTTCCAGGATCTTGAATTTCATCCAAAACAAGATACCGTTTTCCCAAAGAAGAAGATTCTTCTTTTTTATGACAAAGAGCCAAAACAGAAGAAGGTGTCTCTAAAGTAGAAATTTTCTTCATCACTTCTTTGGATACTTCCGTAACAGGAACAGAAAAAGAATGAGAAACACCCTCTTCTACAAAAATTTCTTCCACCAATCCTGCTTTCAAGGCTTCTTCCACTAGATGCCAACCTTCAGCAATAAATTGATTCTCTTGATCTCGATATTTCTTTTCCTGCAAACGAACCAAATTCTTGACAGTACGATTTTCTAAACTGGTAAGAACCATACTCTTTCCTCCCTACTAATACTCCTTCATCATCGAACGAACCTTTTTATATGCCGGATAATTTGCTTCGACAATCTTCCAAAAACGTGCGGAATGATTCATCTCTTGAAAGTGACTCAATTCGTGAACAATCACATAATCGAGACAACACAAATCTCTTTTCATTAATTCTAAATTCAAAGTAACCCGTTTTAGTTTTGAGTTACAGACACCCCAACGAGAAGTCATCTTTCGAATCGTCAAAGAAGGATAAGGAATCGTTCGATCAAAATGTTGGTACCAATAATCCAAATGTTCCTGAAAAAGAACTTTCGCTTCCTTCTGATACCATCGATCTAAATCGGCTTCGTTCCCAATAAATACTTTGGATTCTCCTAAAGAAATTTCCTTTCCATTCGTCCGAATAATCTCATATTTTTTTCCTAAATAATAAAAGCCATCATTATATTCTTCTTTTTTCTTTTGTTTTTGAAACATAGTAAGAATTGCTTTTTGATTTTCTAAAATCATCTTTTCAATTTGTTTGGTGGTCACGAATGGATTCGTAGAAACATATAATTTAAAATCTTTTTTTACTCGAAAATAAGTATTCTTTGTTCCTCTTTTTTTAGTAATCACGACTTCATAAGATTGTCCATCCATCACGATTTCCATTCCTATCACCTCATAAATTCTTCTCTATTTTACCATAAATTTGTATAAAAAGAAATTCTTTTAACCAAAATACTAGTGAAAGGAATGAGTTTATGAATTTAGATATTAGAAGTCATATCATGAATAATTTTAAGGGAGATGGAAAAGAAGAACTAAAAAGTGCCATCGAAGAAAGCATTGAAACAAACGATGAGATCACTCTTCCAGGAATGGGTGTTTTCTTTGAACTCGTATGGAAAAAAGCAGATGAGGCGACAAAGGAAACTCTTTTAAATATCTTACAGGAGTCCATAAACGGACAAGAATAAAAGACATCCATCGGATGCCTTTTTATTATCGAAACATTTGATTGGTTACAGGACCATAATTTGGAACTTCACCAGAAGCATTAAAATACCAGTTCCCATCTGTACCAATACATTCACGAGAACCACTCCGATTCGCCCGGAATGCAGTATAGGTATGATTGCGATATCCATTTAATCCGTCCTCGACCGCTGCCATAACAAAATCAGGAATTTGATCCGGATGATTCATATAGTTATTCGCAATCTTCCCACTCTTCGCTGTGAATTGATTTGGATAAACAATTTGTTTATAAGGATTCTTTCCCCCATATCCACTAAAGCGGGACGTATCACAACGATTCAAGACAGTAGAAACAACCGCCAAAGAACCTTCATAAGTATTGCTATCTTCTCCTGCCACAATGGCTGCCAATTTCATTTTTTCTTGTGGTGATACAGAATCCGCATAAGAATTACTACGGAAAACCGTTCCCGATGTAGCAGACAATTCTGCCCCATAAGCAGAAATCGGAGCGAAAGAAGTAGTCGTTGGAACCACCGTATCTTGAGAGAAAGAAGTCGGAGTTGCGATCGCATTTGCTTCTACAACTGTTTGTTCTTCCGCAACAGTTCCATTAGAAGTAGTACCTGTAGGGACAGAGGCCTCTACAGAAGTAGTAGACACTGCCTCCTGAGTAGAATTCTGTATTTCGTTGGTCGTTCCCCCTTCAGAAGAAGTAGAAGTATTGGCATCTGTTACCTGTGCCTCAGTCACTTTCAAAGGATTTTGAAGAGTCATTTCCATAGGAGTAGCCGTTGCCATGTTGATTGTAGAAGTAACTTGTTCTTGACTAGAAGTATCAGTAACCGCTTCTGTTTCATTAGAAGTTGTTTCTTCTTGACTAGAAGTTTCAGCAACCGCTTCTATCTCATTAGAAGTTGTTTCTTCTTGACTAGAAGTTTCAGTAACCGCTTCTGTTTCATTGGAAGTTGTTTCTTCTTGACTTGAAGTCTCAGCAACCGCTTCTGTTTCATTAGAAGTTGTTTCTTCTTGATTAGAAGTTTCAGTAACCGCTTCTGTTTCATTGGAAGTTGTTTCTTCTTGACTTGAAGTCTCAGTAACCTCTTCTGTTTCATTGGAAGTTGTTTCTTCTTGACTCGAAGTTTCAGCAACCGCTTCTGTTTCATTAGAAGTTGTTTCTTCTTGATTAGAAGTTTCAGTAACCGCCTCTGTTTCATTGGAAGTTGTTTCTTCTTGACTTGAAGTTTCAGTAACCTCTGATTCCGTAGAAGTTACTTCTTGATCAGAAGTTTCATTTTGAGAAGTTTCTGTAACTTCTACCGTATTCATCTGATTTTCCGTCGTTTCTTTTTCTTGAGATGTTTCTTGTTTTGTCTCCTGCGAATCAGCGACCGCTTCTGTCGCAACCACTGTCGGATTGATGATCTTTTTCTCTTCTACTTCATGAGAAATAGGAATCGAAAAAGTAGAGAAAGTAGAAATAGTAGAAGCATCCTTCTTTAATTCTTTCTCATTTGATTCATTCTGTAACTCTTTTTCATCGGATTCTTTTTGTTCTGAAGAAGCAATGTGCGTGAAATCATCTACGGATGTTTTTTGCTCATTAGAAACCGTTGTTTCCACAGTAGGAGTCACTTCTATCGTTCCCGTGGTGGAAGAAAAAATCGTTTCTTTCTGAGAATCGTTTGAAATAGATGAGGAAGTATCCTGTTTCAAAGCATCTGAATTCGAAGTATTCTGGTTTGAAACAGTAGAAGTACTTTCACTTGAAAAAGAAGTTCCTTTTCTTAATGCTTCCACACCACCATCCACTAATCTAGAAGATAAAGTGGCAACATCATCGGTTTCTTCTGTCGTTTCATTTATTTCGTTTTGAGTTTCATTCATTTTATTTTTGATTTCATGTCGTTCTTTTAAAGATTCAAATTTTTTTGGATCTGCCTCTCTGATACGAAAATACTGTTGTTCTTCCTGAGGCTCTGTCTCTTCCGGTTTTAAATCAGACATCATATCTTGTAACTTCGTATTATGAGTATCATCCGCATATTGACTTACTCTCTCAATAAGGGCAGAAGAATCCACTCTCTCGCTTAGTTTCCATCCACCAATCATAGCGGAAGCCACCGCTACAGTATAAGCAACAGCCTGTGCCACCATCTTTATCTTAGAAAACTTTCGTTCATCTTGAAAAAGTTTTAAATTCTTTACCTTACTAAGTATGGTACGTTTTTCTAATTTCTTATCTATCTTTTTACGAAACGTTTGTAATTCTGGTCTATTTTTAATGGCATCATAATTTTCAATGACAAAATGATCGCTCTTTCGATAACGAGAAATAAGATCTTCTCCCTCTAATGAAAAATCTTTCCCCGTATTAGTTAAAGTGTCGAGAATTCGCTCTACATTCTTAGGATTTTTGGCGACATAATAATCGACCACTTCTTCTCTTTCAACCCCATTTTCATCGACAAATAAACGTACCATCTGCATAGAAACCATGAGTACGCCGTCACGTTCAAACAATTTAAAGTTGACTCTATCATATGTTTTTTGTGGATCTATTTTTGCCATTTTCTCAACTCCCACTCTATTTTAATCATTATATCATATCTTTCCTTTATTTGACCATCAGTTGATAAACAAAATTAGCCACTTGACAAACTTTCTCTAGTTAGATATAATCGAATTGTTCTGTAAAGGAACAGGAACTGTCCTGGTAGCTCAGCTGGATAGAGCAATGCCCTTCTAAGGCATCGGTCAAGCGTTCGAATCGCTTCCAGGACACCATCTTGTGAGAAACGTTTTCCTACGGGAAGACGTTTTTTTTCACCACAAAACAGGAGACATAGTATATCACAAAAAAGGCAAAAAGGCAAACAATTTCGTCATAAATTGAAAATAGGAAACGAAAATCTTGTGTTTTTTATAATGTTTATAGAGAAACGAAAAAGAGAATAAAACTTCTCTTTTCTTTTTCAAGAAGACTCCCAATCATTCAGCAAAAAACACCCACGGAATGAACAAATTCACAAATGACACCTAAAAACCAATTGACGCCATCTCTTTGCCAAGAATTATTCGCCAATTTTTAGAGTAAAGTCCGTTTTTGCAAAAGAAGATTGATTTAAAAGACTTAAGTCCTTATTTGAATATAAA
>CANQHQ010000005.1 GCA_947623825.1 uncultured Bacilli bacterium | reverse complement strand
TCATAATAAAAAGAAGTGTAATATTCAATCACATTTCTGTAATTAATTATTACACTTTTATAGTACCAAAAAGAAGGTACTAGACCTCCTTATAAGAAAGCGTATAGGCTTTTTTCCCCTCTTCAATCACAGAATAATGAGGATTGTTTACCATTCTAGCGACCGTTCGTAAAATCTGTTCCTTCTCTTCCTCTTGAGATAAATAACCAAAAGAATGGAGAACGGTATGAAGTAAAAGTTGATAAAGCATCGGCTCCACCTGATACTCCTCACGAAATTGCGTCATCAAAAGAATCAATTTCTTATCTTCCATCAACATATGAGCAACCATATCGACGGTCATCTCTAACAAATCAATGACATTCATACCTTCTATTCCGTTTTCAAAATATTCGGGATGATGGCGATTCTCTTTTCGATGAGGATAACGTAATTTCACTTCCAAAGTATTCGCAAGAACACTTCCTTCCTCGGCTGACAAGTAAGAAGGTAGATATTCTTTATTTTGTTCAAGTTCTCGTCCCTCTAATTTAGAATCATCATGGAACAAAAGACGACGAAGAAATTCCTCACGTAAATTTTCAGGACTTAACGGTTTTCCTAAAGAAGCAAAGTAAGTCTTTGTATTTTCAAAAATACGACCTACCGTTTCTTTGAATTCTGGTTCCAAATGATAGATAGCCCCATCAGTAGAAACCATTGTCTCAAAAAGATAATATTGAGAGATTAAATCAACTAGATCGAGATCATCTAAACCATGATTCACTCCATCCCCATATTGAACAATATCAGAAAAAACAAAATTTCTACCTAAAAAATAAACAAGGACTTTGTGAAACTGTAAAAATTCTTCTACTTGGAATTCTTTTTCCATCAAAAATTCCCCCTTTTCACTAGTTGCATTATTATAACACACTCCGATGAAATTGTAAATGATTAAAAAGAAAAGAACGATTCTATCCTTTTCAAACACTTTCTAGTATAATAAGCATGTGATGTTTTATGTGGAACGAATTCAAAAAATGTACCCTTTGTCCTAGAAATTGTGGAGTGAATCGCGAAAAGGAAAAAGGTGTTTGTCAAGCTGGAGAAACCATGAAAATTGGTTGTTACCGACTCCATCTATGGGAAGAACCTTGTATTACAGGAAAATATGGATCGGGAACAATCTTTTTTACCTACTGCAATCTACAATGTATTTTTTGTCAAAATCAACAAATTAGTCAAAAACAAGTAGGATATGAAATTTCCGTAGAACGATTCGCTGAAATATGCCTAGAATTACAAGAAAAAAAGGCAACCAATATCAATCTTGTGACACCGACACACTTCCTTCCTCCCATCATCGAAGGATTAAAATTAGCGAAAAAACAAGGTTTAAAAATTCCTGTTGTTTATAATACAAGCGGTTATGAAAAAAAAGAAACCATTAAAAAACTAGAAGGACTGATTGATATCTACCTTCCTGACTTTAAGTATTGGGAAGAAGAACTCAGTCAAAAATTCTCCAAAGGAAAAAATTATAGACACTACGCCATCGAATCCATCAAAGAAATGGTACGCCAAACAGGAACCCCTCGTTTTGACAAAGAAGGAAACTTGGTAAGAGGTGTCATTGTCAGACACTTGGTTCTTCCCAATCATCTCGACGATTCAAAAAAAATTCTTTCCTATCTTCATGAAACCTATCGAGAACAAGTCATTCTCAGTATCATGAATCAATATACCCCAATGTGTCCCAACTCTATCTATCCCGAACTCAATCGAACCCTATCCGAAGAAGAATACAATGAAATCATTGACTATGCTTTAGATATAGGTATTACCCAGGCCTACATGCAAGAAGGAGAAACGCAAAAAGAAAGTTTTATCCCAGAATTTTCCTCCATTCCACCAGAAAAAGAAAGAAGATGAAATCCAAGTGAAATCATCTTCTTTTTTTATTCATAAATTGGAATCACAGTAGCTTTGAATCCATAATAGTCATTGACACTCTCATCTGTATGAAATAGGATCTTAATATAATTTCCAGAGACAACAATTGTTTCTGTTGTCTTAGTTTCCCCTCCATACTCTCCATATTGTGTTTCATCAGAATCATATAAACAAATATAATCATAACTAATGTCTTCTGTCTGATACTCCAATATAACCATCAAAGAAGTAGCACCTTCAAAAGTATGTTCATATTCTTTATCTAAGTCATTATCATATGGATTATGGTTGGACTCTATGATAGTTCCTAAAACCACCTTTACATTCGTAATCTCAACTTCTTCATCCGGCATAGTAAAAGTATTTCCTTTTATTTTTTCTCCATTCATCTCAAATGAAGTTACATAATAGTTTTCAAGAATAGATGTCAACGTCACTGTATCTCCTGCAAAAGCTCTGTTTGGATTTGCCACAATATCTTCATTTCCTGTAATTACAATAGGATAATTAGCTTCTACAATAATATTTGTAATTTCAACATCTTCATCCGGCATAGTAAAGGTATTTCCTTCTATTTTTGTTCCATTCATCTCAAACGAAGCAACTCTATAGTCACCATTCACTACATTTAACTTGACAACCTCTCCATAAGCCGCATTTATCTTATCAGCTACTACATTTGGATTGCCTTGAATCGTAATAGAATGTGGATAATTTGGAATCACAATGGCTTTGAATCCATAATAGTCATTAATACTACCATCTGTATAAAATAAAATTTTAATATAATTTCCAGGGATAATAATCGTTTCTGTTGTCTTATCAGGTCCTCCATACTTTCCATACTCTGTTTCGTTAGAATCATATAAACCAATATAATCATAATCGATATCTTCTGTTTGATACTCCAAGGTAACAGTCAAACTTCCTGCACCTTCAAAAGTATGTTCATATTCTTGTTCTAGGTTATTATCATATGGATTATGATTGGACTCTATGATGCTTCCTATACTCACAGTTACATTTGTAATCATAGTTTCTTCATTTGGCATGGTAAAAGTATTTCCTACAATTTCTACTCCATTCATCTCAAATGAAGTAACGTAATAGTTCCCAGAGACTGATGATAATGTCACAGTTTCTCCAGCATAAGCCATATTTGGATGTGCTTCAATATCGTCATTTCCTTCAATGACAATCGGATGTTTCACTTCTACAGCAATATTTGTAATTTCAACTTCCTCATTTGGCATAGTAAAGGTATTTCCTTCTATTTTTGTTCCATTCATATCAAAGGAAGTGACATAACAATTTCCAGAAATAGAGGATAACGTCACTGTATCTCCGGCATAAGCCATATTCGGACGTGCTTCAATATCCTCATTTCCTTTAATGACAATCGGATGTTTCACTTCTACAGCAATATTTGTAATTTCAACTTCCTCATTCGGCATAGTAAAGGTATTTCCTTCTATTTTGGTTCCGTTCATCTCAAAGGAAGTGACGTAACAGTTTCCAGAAATGGATGATAACGTTACCGTATCTCTCACAAAAGCCATATTTGGACGTGCCTCAATATCATCATTTCCTCTAATTGCAATCGAGTGTCTACCCCCGAAAACAATATTGGTAATTACAACGTCTTCATCCGGCATAGTAAAGGTATTTCCTTCTATTTTCTCTCCATTCATCTCAAATGAAACTACCACAAATTCACTTAAAGTAGAACTAAGAGTCACTGTTTCTCCATAAGAGGCACTTGTCTTGTCAGCTACAACATTTGGATTACCTTGAATCGTAACAGAATTTGGATAATTTGGAACAACAGTCGCTTTGAAGCCATAATAGTCGTTATAACTAGCATTTGTATGAAATAAAATTCTAATATAATTTCCAGGAATAAGAATTGTTTCTGTCTTCTTAGTAGTACCGCCGTACTTTCCATACTGTTTCCAATTGGAATCATATAAATAAATA
Source organism: uncultured Bacilli bacterium (assembly GCA_947623825.1). Classification (GTDB taxonomy): domain Bacteria; phylum Bacillota_I; class Bacilli_A; order RF39; family UBA660; genus Alloscybalousia. The sequence continues at coordinate 50,615 of CANQHQ010000005.1, read as the reverse complement.
TAATCAAGGTAAGTACTTTCGGTTTGGTACTCCAAGGTAACGGTCAAACTTCCTGCACCTTCAAAAGTATGTTCATAGGTTTCGTCTAAGCTATTATCATATGGATTATGATTAGACTCTACGATATTTCCTATACTCACAGTTACATTCGTAATGATAGCTTCTTCATTCGGCATAATAAAAGTATTTCCTTCTATTCTCTCTCCATTCATGTCAAACGAGGTAACCATATAATCACCTTGCATCACATTTAAACTGACAACTTCTCCATAAGCGGCACTTGCTTTATTAGCTACAACATCTGGATTATCTTGAATAGTAATAGAATGTGGATAATTTGGAACAATAGTCGCTTTAAAACCATAATAATCGTTACCACTACCATTTGTATGAAATAAAATTTTAATATAATCTCCAGGAATAATGATCGTTTCTATTTGCTTAGTGGATCCGCCATACCTTCCATACTGTATTTCGTTAGAACCATATAGATAAAAATAATCCCAATCATCGCCTATTTGATACTCCAAGGTAACCGTTAAAGTATTTGCACCTTCAAAAGTATGTTCATATTCTTGATCTAGATTGTTATCATATGGATTATGTTTAGACTCAAATATTGCTTGCGCTACAGTAGTTACATTCGTAATCACAGCTTCTTCATTCGGCATAAAAAAGATATTTCCATTTATTTTCTTTCCATTCATTTCAAACGAAGAAACCATATAATCATCATTGGTTGGAATCAATGTAATTTTGTTAGACACCAATCCACTCGATGGAGTCGCAATAATGTCATTTCTACCTTGAATCGTTACAGAATGTTCTACACACGGACTACTTGCTTTTACCACGTTTGAATTTGTATTGTTTTTTGTAGCAATCATTTGATCCACTAACGTTTCTGATTCACTAGAATAATTGACTACAATTTGGGCATTATTTTGAGTAGCAGCACTAGAAAACATACTATCATATTTAGTCACCGAATTATTTAAAATACTGATTGTTGTGGTTAAAGTACTACAACCAGAAAACATGGAACTCATATCAGTTACTTTACTTGTGTCCCAACTGCTTAAATCTCCGACACTAATTAATCCGCTACAACCAAAAAACATACAATACATATCAGTTACGTGACCTGTGTTCCACCCATTTAAATTTCCAACACTAGTTAAGGCACTACAATCAGAAAACATCATATACATATTAGTTACTTGACTTGTGTCCCAACTACTCAAGTCTAAACTAATTATGGATTCACAACCATCAAACATCCAACTCATATTGGTTACATGACTTGTGTCCCAGTCACTTAGAAAATTTAATTTGGTTAAAGATTCACAATCACGAAACATCTCACTCATCTCGGCTACTTGACCAGTTTTCCAGTTACTTAAATCCAAACTAGCTAAGGTTTGACAATAAGAAAACATACCACTCATATCGGTTACTTGACTCGTATCCCAACCACTCAAATCTAAACTGATTAAGAGAGAACAACCACCAAACATATCACTCATATTGGTTACTTGACCTGTTTCCCAACCACTTACAAAATCTAAATTGATTAAGAGAGAACAACCATCAAACATCCAACTCATATTGGTTACATGACTTGTGTCCCAACCACTTAAATTTCCAACACTGGTTAAGCGCCAGCAACCAGAAAACATAGCCCACATATTAGTTACATGACTTGTGTCCCAACCACTTAAATCTCCAACACTGGTTAAGGCGTTACAACTATAAAACATAAAATTCATATTGATTACTTGACCTGTACTCCAACTACTTAAATCTAGACTAGTTAAAGCCCGGCAATCATCAAACATAGAATACATAGAAGTTACTTGACGTGTGTCCCAACTGCTTAAATCTCCAACACTGGTTAAAGCTCTACAACCGGAAAACATAGCACCCATATTGGTTACTTGACCTGTGTTCCACCCATTTAAATTTCCAACACTAGTTAAGGCACTACAACGATAAAACATAGCACCCATATCGGTTACTTGACTCGTGTCCCAGCCACTTAAATCTAAACTGGTTAAGGATTCACAACTAGAAAACATATGACTCATATTGGTTACGTGACTTGTGTCCCAGCCACTTACAAAATCTAAATTAGTTAAAGATGAACAGCTGGAAAATATACCACTCATATCAGTTACCTGACTGGTAACCCAACCACTTAAATCTAAACTAGTTAAGAGAGAACAATAACTAAAAATATAACTCATATTGATTACGTGACTTGTGTCCCAGCCACTTACAAAATCTAAATTGCTTAAGGACTCACAATGTTCAAACATATAACTCATATCGGTTACTTGACTCGTATCCCAACTACTTAAGCCTTTTAAACTGGTTAAGGATCTACAATAAGAAAACATACCACTCATATCGGTTACTTGACTCTTGTTCCAATTACTTAAATCTAGACTAATTAAGGCATTACAAGCAGCAAACATATAACTCATATCAGTTACTTGACTTGTATCCAATAATTCTAGTCCCTCAATTGCAGTTAACTTTGAAAAATGATTACTAGAATAAAAATAATTACCACCAAATAAGTAAGAACTATCGGGGTTCGCAATTACTTTTCCATCTAACCCTTGAATATAGGCAGTATAAGTCGAAGGATTATCGGAATTCGGTACCAACAATCCACGAACCGATCCATCCTTAGCTGCAGAAATATCCCAAGTAAGTTCCTCTGTAGAACCTTCTTTTGATGTTTGGTCTCCCTCAATCACTATCTTCGTAATCGAAGTTTGGTATTTCCAAAGTTCATTATTATAACTCTCAAAACCAATTCTTTGAAGGATTGGATCTCTTTGAACATAAACTTCTCCTTCCACAGACTTCGATAATCCCATTCTTCCCCATTCCGCTCGAACCACAACATCTTTTCCAGGCATTGTAAAGTAGTCATCATTGAGTTTTTTTACTCCTTCAGTAACAATCATCCATCCTTTAAATTGATATCCTTCACAGGTAGGAACGACATCACTCTTTTCTACCGTTTCAAAAACTGCGTGGCTAGTTCTACTTGGTACTCCACTCACACTACATCCACTTGGGGAATTTCCTTCATAAATCACATTGTAATGACTTGACAAAATAGGAGTTTCTTCGGTCATGACATCTTCTTGATTCTCTTCGATTTGAGAAACCACTTTACTACTCTTGTTCGTTGGGAAAAGGCCTTCTTCTTCAAGAAGTTCTTCTTTCAAATCAATATCAATCGTTAAAGTAGCTCCTTGTCCTGACTTTAAACCACTTAAATCCCATGTGACTTTGGGTACTCCATTATCATCTTTCAACTCTACTTTTCCGAAAGAAGATTGAAGTTTCGAAACATCTTGTAAATCAAAATATTCATTATCAATAAAATCTGTTAATACAAAATTGTCATAAGGAGTTGGCACAACAGAGGCATCAAATAAAACATTGTTTAGTGTAGTCATATCCGCAATAAACTGACTATCACTAATCTCTTTAATAGGGTCCAAGACTTCTTCACCCATCTCGTATTGAACCCCATGAATCTTTAACCATGGATATTCACTCTTTAAATATTTGTATTCTCCTATCTGATTTGGAATATCTTCGTTTGGATATCCATCCGTCAAGAATAAAACAACACACTCTTTATCTTTCTCCTTGGAATAGTCTTTTAAAATCTCATCTACATGGACAAGTGGTTGATAATAATTCGTATTACCGTGATCAGAAAGAGAAGAAATCTTTTTTATTAAACTATCCTTATCATTAGTAAAACCAGATACCAATTCAGATTCTGTATCAAACGTAATCAATGCCGCATGATTGTTGTCATTTGATAACAACGCTGTCAATAAATCGACAGAATCTTTTTTCACTCGGTCTAATTTTTCTCCTGCCATAGAACCAGAAATATCAAGAACTAAAATGACATCTGTATTTGGATTTTCTGTCTTTAAAATCGTATCTACTTGAAACGTAATTCTCGCTTTTCCTAAGCCAATCCATTCGGCACTCTTCTCTACCTGCCAACTTCCTGGTTCGTTTCTTTCATAGCTTAATGTTTTAGAAGAAAAAGTAATTTTTGGAATTGCTTCATTTAAGGAATATGAGTTCATCAAAAGCCCCATTCCAATCATAAAAATTGCAATGAGACCAATGGTAAAAATCCCAATTCTTTTATGAATCCAAAGAAACATTTTTTTCATTCGACATTCTTCCTTTCACTACGAAAACAAGGCAAAACATTTTCCATTTAAAGGAAACATGTTTAGGAGAAAATCGATTCAGTTTCCACCCTTCACAGTTCCTATCTTATCTCCATCTTAAGTATACCCCCCCCCATATCGAAAAGTCAAAGAAAAAAACAGGTTTCTATCCCTGTCTATCCTCTTTCTTTTTGGATTTTCTTTTGCTTTTTTTCTTTTCTTGTTCTGGTTCTTCTTCCGCCTCTTCTTTCTCTTTAAAATAGAGTTTTAATTTAGAAAAAATCACTTCTAAAACAAAAGATACAACGGCATATATAGGTGATATTTTTAAAAATAAAGACGCAAGAGAAAGGGCAATCGTTAAAATTCCCATCACAATAATCATGTAATGACAGAATAAACGCCAACAAAGAAAACGATATTTTTGTTCATTTGTAATTTTTTTTGCCATAACCGATTCCTAATCCTTCAACATTTTCTTTACAAATTTTGTTACTTTCATCTTAGTAGAAATTGCATTATACAAGTCAAGGGCAGAATGAAGAATTAAGAAGATACCAATGACTTGGGTAATAGCTAAAGCTCCTTCAAATGGATTTAGAATCATTAAAACTCCCAAAACGAGAATTAGAATCGAAGAAACAAAGGCAGAAACACATCCTGGAACTTGATTCTTCTTCATTTCGAATGCATATTGAAGACGACTCAATCCATCGATAAGGAAATAAACGCCCAAAACAAATGGTAAAATACTAGAAATAAACGTAGGGTTAAAAATAAAGATGATTCCCATCACACCGGCAGCTACACCGACAATTAAATTCGCCATATACTTTGTCTTAAAATAATCAATCAAAGAAATAACGGCAGGAACCAATACAATAATTCCAATCACAGTCGACAAAGTAGTCAAAATAAAATCAGGTTTGCATAATAGGAAAATTCCTAAAAAAATCATAATAACGGACGTCACAAGAGAAGTAACAAAAATCTTTTGAATCTCATCTTTTAAATATTTCATACATCTATCATCCTCCTATTTCATTATACACCTTGTTCTGGTTTTTGTGAAGTTGATAATTGTCTCATAAAATCTCTAGGAACGGCACATTCAAACACCATCGGTTTTCCCGTCAAAGGATGACGAATTGACAAGTAATTGGCATGAAGATAAAGTCGTTTCCCTTTCGTATTTCCGTATTTTTTATCTCCCAAAATCGGATGTTGAATTTCCGCCAACTGCACACGAATCTGATTCTTTCTTCCTGTTTCAATTTCAATTTCTAAAAGACTATTCTCCATTTCTCGAAGAACTCGATAATGGGTCACTGCCTTCTTTCCGGTTCCATCTTTTGATACAAAAACATGATTTTCGCGATTCTCTTTCAAGTAAGAAACCAAACAATCCTCTTTCTTTTCCATCAGACCAGAAACAACGGCTGTATATCGACGACAAAGTGCCACTTCTTCCCAATGCTCTTGTAATTTTCTTTTTAAAGATTCCTCTTTCGCAAAAAGAACAATTCCACTCGTCTCTCGATCCAAACGATGCACAATAAAAATCTTAGAATGTGGATTTTTCTCTTTCACATACCCACGAACCAAATGATACAAAGTACGATTTTTTTCTTTTTCGGTCGACACCGTAAGCATACCAGCCGGTTTATTCACGACAAGATAATTTTCGTCTTCATACAAAATATCGACATTCTCTATTTTCGTTGCTTTCTTTTCCGACGAAATAGAAATCACCTGTTTTTTCTTCAAAGGTGTATCAAAACGAGCCAATCGAACACCAGAAACAGTGATGGCATGATATTTGAGTAAAGATTTTAATTTCTTTCTCGAATAATTCGTATGGGTCAAAAGATAAGGTAAAAGGGTATCTTCTTGTTCCACGACGATCGTTTCCATAAAATCTCTCCTTTCATGAAAATAATATAGAAAAAACTTTCTATATTATATCACTCTTTTTTGAATTTTAATCGATTTTTACAATTTTCTCGATAACGGGTTGATTTTCATAAAGAACGGTCTCTCCATCGTCTTCAATTACTGTCTGAGAAACGATGGCATCGATGACATCCATTCCTTCTGTTACGTGTCCAAAAGCCGCATACAATCCATCTAAAGACGGTGCGTCTTCCAAAACGATGAAAAATTGACTCGTGGCACTGTTGAAATCATTTCCTCGTGCCATCGAAATGGTTCCTCGTACATGAGAGATAGAGTTATCGACTCCATTTTGTGAGAACTCCCCTTTGATTTTTTGACTACTTCCTCCCGTTCCATTATGATCCGGATCTCCTCCCTGAATCACAAATTCAGGATGAATGCGATGGAAAGTCAATCCATCATAGAATTTGGCATCTACCAAATCCAAAAAATTGGTAACTGTGATAGGCGCACTATCCGCATCGAGTTCTACAGCGATGGTTCCATAATCACGTACGACAATTTCTACATGATGTTTTCCGGTAAGCATTTCTTTCTTCTCCTCCTTTTTCGTTCCAAAGAATAGAGCGACGCCAAGAATGACGACAACCCCTACAATCAATAAAATCGTTTTCTTATCCATTTTCTTCTTTCTCCTTTTCATTATAATATTCTTCTAATACGATTCCATTTTTTTCTAAAACATGGGATAATCCACTACCGACATAACGGAACTGATGTGGTTGATAACGAAATCCCGTACTCTTTTCTTTCCCTCGCGGATATCGCAAGACAAATCCATACTCTGGTGCCAATTCCCGAATTCTTTCAAACGTTTTCGTATACGCTTCATCATCGTCTTTGAACGGTGTCTTTAAAACTGCCAATTCGAGAAGCAATCCGGTATGAAACTCAGAAAAACCAGGAGGGGCATATTCTTCCTCCGCTTTCACCTTCGGTAACACTTCCAACGCCTTCTGATACAATTGTTCCTCTTCTTCGTATGTACGATAGCCATTGACAATTCCAATCACAATCTGTTCTTCCGCCAATTGACTCTTCCACAACAAGTAATGTTCAAAGGCAATTTCATCTACAAACGTCTCTCCTCCATCAACCGTTTGCGTCTTCACCAAGACCATTCCGTTAAAATCTTCCATTTGATAAGGATGACTCTTATTTACGAGAATTCCATATTGATGAAATGTTCGTTTCTGCGTTTTCTCTAAGATGACGACAGTCTCTACATGATACGTATTAGGAAACATATCAATCAAATTAGTTCGCGTCAACGTATATTCTTCCAACAACAATTTCAAATCTCTCGCTAACGTCACAGGATCACAAGAGATGTAGACGACACTTTCCGGTAATAAACGTAAAATCGTCTGTAACGTAACACTATCTAATCCACTTCTTGGAGGATCGACGACAATCGAATCGATATCCCGAAACTGTTGAATATGATCTTCCACTTTTCCTTCGATAAACTCGATGTTCTCGACGTGATTGATTTCTTTATTTTTCTTCGCAGAACGAATCGCATCCTTCGAAAATTCTACTCCTACTACATGAGAAACATAGGTAGATAACAACAAACCAATCGTTCCGGTTCCACAATATAAATCTAGTACCTTATTGTAATCTTTATATTTATAATAATTTAAAACAATCTGATACAAGACTTTCATCATCACATAATTTACCTGAAAAAAAGCCTCAGGATAAATCTGGAATTGCATTTCGAAAATCTTTTCTGTAATGGCTGGTTTTCCTAAAACCAATTGATTATTGACATAAACCGACGTAAGAGATAAGGCATCCATGGCATCAAGAAAACTTTTTTCATCCTCCAGTTCCCCTTCTACCACCAACATGATTTCATCCAAAGAAGTTTTTCGAAGAAGTAACCCAGTAATCATCGTTTTCGGGTGTTCATCCAAATAATCGATAATTTTTCCATAAACCAAGTTCAAATCCTCTTCTGCCAATAAACACAGTTTGACAGGAATCAAAGCCCGACTCTTTTCTCGATAAAAACCCAAAATATGATTCATCCCATGAAACAAAATCTTATTTCGATAATGAATTTCTGGACCATGACTAATGGATTCAATATCCAAATCATCAATTTCCGCGAATTTCTTAAAAATTTCCCGAACTTTCTTTTCTTTAAAAACCAACTGAGAGGCATAAGATTGATCCATAATTTGACATCCACCACAGGTATCAAAGTACGCACAGTAAGGATCAACCCGTTCATCCGAAGAATGAATCACTTCTAAGATTTGGGCGACCGCATACGTTTTTTTTACATCAGAAATACGAATCTTCAATCGATCTCCCGGAAGAGCATCCTTCACAAAAACCAACATATCTTTGATACGGACAATCCCATCTCCAAAATGATCTTGTTTCTTGATAACAACTTCGTATTCATCATCCTTACGAATTTCTATCATATTATCACACTCATACTTATTATACATGAAAATGATAAAAAAGAAAAAGGGAAAAAGAAAAGAACAAAAGAAAAACATATTTTTCAAAAAATCACTCATACTAAAAGAGAAAAAGAGGGATGGTATGATCGAAGAAATCAAACGAAAAACCAATCAAGCGGACGATATTATTTTTAAAGAAATTCAAATACAAAATCAAAAAATCACACTTGTATACAGTGAAGTATTAACAAGTGGAAGCGAAATCAGTGAATTAATTCTTAAAAATATAGCCAAAATGATTGATGAAAAAATCAATATCGAAGAAGATCTCTATTCTTTTCTTTACAATTCCATTCCTACCCATAATGTCGTAAAAATTCAAGATGAAAAAGATTTATTTTCTAAATTATGGAATGGATATACGATTTGTATCATTGGAAATCAATCTTTTGGGATGGAAACCAAAGCGACCCTCGATCGAGGAATTTCCGATAGTGAATCGGAAGTTTCCGTGCGGGGACCCAAAGATTCCTTTACCGAAAATTTAAATAAAAACTTAGGATTGGTTCGCAAGCGATTAAAGACAGAAAACCTTTGGGTAGAATCCATGAACATAGGAAAACAATCCAACACAAAGGTGGAAGTCCTCTACATGGTCAATATCGCCGAAGAACGTCTCGTCAAAGAAGTAACCAAAAAGTTAAAAAAAATCAATATCGATGGCATCTTAGATGTCAGTTACCTCAAAGAATATCTACAAGAAACATCCTCTATTTTCCCTACGATTGCGACGACAGAAAAACCGGATTTAGCGACCATGGCTCTTTTAGAAGGAAAAGTGGTCATCTTGTCTGAAAATAGTCCTTATGCCCTCCTCTTACCCTGTTTTTTCATTGACTTCTTTCATACCCCAGACGATTATTACCAAAAGCCAGTCAATATTTCGTTTGTCCGAATCGTTCGTCTTTTAGCTTTTCTTATCTCCATTCTTGTTCCTGCTTACTACATTGCGATTACGACGCATAACCATGATTCGATTACGACGGATCTTCTCGTCCGCTTTCTCGCCCAACGACTCACGGTTCCTTTTCCTGCCTTAGTAGAAGCCTTACTGATGACCATTTCGTTTGAAATACTACGAGAAAGCGATATGCGAATGGCTTCGACAATGGGAACAGCGGTCTCCATCCTTGGAGGTCTCGTCTTAGGAGATGCCGCCGTAAGTGCGGGAATCATTTCTCCTATCATGATTATCGTCATTGCCATTTCCGCCATTTCAGGACTGGTTTTCCCTTCTATTGAATTAACTTCTGCCATCCGTTATTTCCGCATTTTCTTCATGATTCTCGCATCCCTTTTCGGAATATATGGAATCTTTTTAGGTATTTTGATTCTCATCATCCAATTAGCGAGTATCCGCTCTTTTCATAAACCGTACCTCGCACCCTTTTCTCCTCTCATTGTCAGTGAGCAAAAGGATGCCTTTCTTCGAACCAATAACGTAACCAAAACCAAATATCGAAATCCTCTATTAGCCAAAAAGAATCTCGTACGAGGGAGGGCGAAATCATGAAAAAGTTTTTTCTATTAGCGATCTCTCTCTTTTTTCTTACAGGTTGTAATTCCTATACAGAACTCAATCAATTAGGAATTGTCAGTTTAGTCGGAATCGATTATCAAGAAGAAAACTATCACGTCTATATCTATCTTGTCGAACCACAAGAAGAAACCACCGCCCTCACTTCTTATAATGCAGAAGGATCTTCCATCGAAGAAGCCATGCATCAACTCTATCTCAAAAGTAATAAAAAAATGTATCTCGCCCACATGGATGCCCTTGTACTAAGTAAAGAAGCCATCGATGAAAAATTAAAAGAAATCGTCACGTATCTATTAAATCAACGAGAAATTAGAAACAATTTCGAACTCATGGAAGTGGACTCCCTAAACAAATTATTTGAAGAAAAAAAAGGAGCCCAAGAACTGATAGAATTAGTCCATACAAACGAAAACTATATGGGAACCACCCAAAGTATTACCTTCGAAAAATTCTTAGAAAACCTCTTAATTGACACCAACACAACCATTCCTCTTCTTTCTTTCAATAAAGAATTAAAAGTCGAAGGACTCTCTCTCATCCATAATTTTCAAACAATAGACACCCTTTCTACCGAAGAAACCATTCTTCTAAATTTATTAGAAAACAATCTAAAAGAATCCATTTATCAAGAGATCACCATTTATGAAAGTAAAACCAATCTAGAATTTCAAAAAGAAAACAATCTCTTTCATATCTACTTGGAAGTGAATCAAAATCCTTCCTCCTTTTCCAAAGAATTAGAAAAAGAATTACGAAGACTTCTCATCTATTATGAAGAACAAGACTATGACTTAATCAAACTAAAACAAAGAAGAAAAGAAAATCGTCTAGAATCAAACGCAACCCAAATAAAAAGAAATTTTACTTTCGATATCCATATAGCGGTAAGAGAAAACAATCTAGAAAGGAAGAAATAAAATGAAAAAAAAGACCATCACAAAATTTCAATATTTTACTACTTTTTTCTTTTTACTACAGATGTGGATTCCTTTTGTAGGATTTCATTCCCTTACCCGAATCGCAAACCAAGACGCGCTTTTTGGAATTCTATTGGGTACTCTAGAAATCTTTCTTTTTTCTCTATGTATCCAAAATATTGATACGTATCATCCCAATAAAACACTCTATCAAAAAATCAAAGATCTTTATCCAAAATTTTCTTATGTTCTCTTTCCCTTTCTCTTTTCTCTTCTTCTCTTCCTTCTTCTATGGATCACTCAAAAAATGAGTCTATTTCTCCATAGTTATCTCACTCCTGAAATCGATGCCTTTTGGACCATGATTCCTCTTTTCCTCATTCTTTTCTATTTCCTCCAAAAACCCAAAGAAGCCATCTTTCAAACAACAGAACTTTGTTTCTATTTATACCTTTTTCTTTTCCTTCTTTTTCTTTTTGGAATTCTTCCGCAATCCAATTTCTTAAGAATTAAACCACTCTTATCCGAATCCCCTTCTTCCATCCTTCAATCTTCTTTCGTTTTCTTTCTCTCTTACCCTCTTTCTTTCTTTTTACTTCTTTATTTCCCTAAAAATTGGTTAGAAAAGAAAGAAGAACAAGAAAAAACAAAAAAGAAAGCCCTCTTTCTAAGTGGACTCACTCTTTTTCTTTATTTATTCTTGATTTTAAGTTCTTTGGGTATTTATTTAACCAACTTATACAAGAACCCTCTTATGATTACCTATCAAAAAATCTCTTTTCTCAATATTTTAGAACGGGTAGAAACAACTCTTTCTTTTAGTTATGTGCTTCTTTACTTCTTCCCTCTCGTATTTTTATTCTATCATCTAACTTCTTTCTTAAAAGAACAGTTTCCCCAAATACAAAAGAAGGAAAAAACCATTCTTTTCCTTCTTCTTCTCTTCGTTTTATTAGGAAGTCAATTCTTCACTTTTTCTTCTCTTTTTTATTCTTCTAGTAATATTCTTATCCTTTTCTTTCTTCTGTTTCTTTCTTTATCGATTCGTTTCAAAAAGAATTAATTACTCGACACTATGACAATAATATCCTTCATTCTCTAAACCGAGACGAGCGACATCAACATTTTGATTTAGGAAATAAGAAGTCGTTAAAACTTCGTACCCTCCTTCGTCATTGGTAACGGTCGTATTTGTAAAAGAAGACAAATCATACGTTTGGACGGTCGTAATCGTAGAGGAAGAAGCATCACATTCGTAAGTAAATCCTAAAACATTGCGATAATAAAGAGGAACAGGAGAACAAATCGACAAAGTACGTTGATAAGCGTCTAAAGAAGCAGGATTCGATAAATCATACATTTTTGTACTTTGATAAGAGACTTTCTTCAATGATTGACTATCATGAAAAAAGGTAACTTCAAGCGATTCTTGATAAAGAGAAGCCCCTTCTCCTGAACGACTACATACTACTTTTTCATAATTCTCAACCGGTGGCTCCGGTTCTTCCACACCCGGCGCATCAGTCGGCTCGGAGGAAGGAGGCGTACTAGATGGGGAAGGCATTACCATTTCATCTTCATCAAAAAGAATCCGAAACGTCGGTGGTAAAATCATAAGAAGGGTCAATACGACAATCCCACCAATACAAAGAATCCATTCTTTGGTACTGAGTTTTCTTTCCTCTTCTTCCATCTTCATCCCTCTATTCTTCCATTAGTAGTTTACCATGAAATCCAAAAGTTGGAAAGTCTCTTTTTAGAAAAAAAGGAGTTACAACAAATAGAGTTGTTCTCCTTCTTTTAATTGGATGATGTATTTTCCTGACCGAGTACAAGTATAAATTTTTCTGGGACTTCTTTCTTCTTTTGGATAGAGACGTTCCCATCCTTCCTGATACGCGATAAAGAAATCGGCTACTTGGTACCAATCCAACCCATCTTGGGTCGAAACGGAAACATAATCGTAAATACCGGGAGAAACGTACCCCAAAATTTCTCCTGTCAAAGAAGCCTCTTTCCGGGCATATAAATTGGAGACCAGAACCTCGATTTGATTTTTCTTTTCATCTCTAGAAACGGGATTCCCTACGATTTCAGGAGGAAGCATTTGCCAAGAAAGACCACCATCATTTGCCACGGTCGTAAAAGAAGGATCTACATAAAACACTTCTTCTGGTCTTTTTGTATCACCCAAAATCACCCAACTCCCATTCTCATTCTGTACCCAAGTATGACTGGAACCACGACCGCAAGTAAGATGAACATGGTTGGCACTCGCCCCATCCGTTCCCTCATAACAGAGAATATCGCCACGATGGAAAATTTGACCGACCGAAAGAGAAACAAAATCGGCATCATTCGAATGGGTCAAGCTGATAAAGGCAATATCGTGAAACGTAGGAGTATAGACAGGCGACGTAGATGCAAGCCAAATCGTATTGGTGGCAGAGTTTCCAACACCCCGAATGGCAGTCACCACCATTTCATCACAAGGACAATAAATCGGATCTTTTCCCGTATCTTTTCCACCATCATCAATGGGATAATCTTTGACACTCGCACCATCCCAATGTTTCCTATGAGAAGTAGATTCATCATAGGTTTGAGTAATCCGCATAGTTTTAAGGGGATAAACCATATAATTCTTAATCACGAGGAATCTCCCCCAAAATATCCTCGTCTACTTCCGAAGAAACACCTGTCTCTTCTTTCGAACTAGAAGAAGAACCAACCAAAGAAGAATACGAAGCGAGTTTTCCTTCTAGACTTTGATAAATGGTATCTGCCCCCAAATAACTAAAAAAACCGACCCATAGAGAATGATAAAGCGACAAATCTGTAAAAGTTTGCGTAAAAAGAACCCCAATTCCTAAATTCACCAAGAAACTATAAAAAAGAACAAAGATGTGATTCGGACAAAGTTTCTTCGTTTTTTGAATAAATGCCACGGATAAAGTACTACAAATCATCGCTAAAATTAACAATTGTTGTAACACCGACCAATGCAATGTCATATTTCATCACCCATTGTAATTTATGCCATCATCAAAAAAGAGTCTGTTTTTTTATCTAGAGAAAAGAAAAAAGCGATAGTTTCCTATCGCTAACAACCATTTAATTTTTATAGAGAAGAGAATGTAAGAAACTCTTCTTTTTCGGTTTGATTAAAGAATCCACTTTAGCATCCGGATTCACGAGTTTCACAACCGTACCAAGTAAAGAATATAAAGAACCTCTACCCATCATAATCTTCGCTTTATCAATTTTTGAATCAATAATGATAACTGGTAACATGGTAGAAAAATCAACTGTAGCGGAAACTCCTTTCTCCAACATAATTTCTCTTTTAATTCCAAATAAGGAAGAAACCACCAAACTGTACTTGTCTGCACACAATTCTTTCATCATTGCCAAGTTATCGTCAATCTGCTTCATCGCCTGTTTCATCGATGCTTCATCGGTATATTGATCGATGCGATGATTGATCACAATCAAAGAATACTGAGGATTTGCTAGAATCGCCTGCATCTGCTCCTTCTGAAACAAAATACCAGAATCCGTAAGCGCATAATCCACGACTCCCTCATTACTAGAAGATAACCCATTGACCATGAAATTCGTCGTACCTAAATTTGCTTGATCTACCAAAATCAAAGCCTTAATTCCGTACTGTTTTAATGCCTTTGCCATCGAAAATTCCGAAGTGACATTATCATATAATTTTTCGACATTAGGAGTATTTAATAGAGGAAACAACGAGTAAAAATGAAGACTTCCCGCTTGTACTTGACTATTGAAAAACATCGGAGGATTCATCAAAGTCTCTACAAACTTGGAACAATCCACTCCATCATAGTTATAGAAGAAAATCGTATCGTTCGATTGAAGTCCAAACTGATCGTTCACACAGAATACTTTGGCTTCATTCGGCAACGTATTAAAAGAAATCAACGAATCAATCTTTTGTTGACTATCTGTCCATTTTTCTCCACTTCCACGGAAAAACATCCGTCCTAAATCATTGAATTCATTCAAATGCGCCGAAGGATCCAAAATATTTTTACCAAATACCATTCCGATTTTTACGTTCGATGGAGACTCATAAGTGATTTTACTAAGAGTCTTGGCAATGGCTTTATAGGAATCAATCGTCGGATTCGTCATAATTGGGTGAATAAATACTTGCTTATTCGGAATATTCAAAGACGATACAAAATTCTTTAAATGATCACTAATTCTTGGACTATCCAAAAAACACAAAATATGAAGTTTTCCCGATCCTTCTGCTTGAAGAGAACTCATCAATTTTTGAAAAACAGGATTCTGTCCCCACAAGTTATCATCGACCACTTTATCGATAAAAGGAAACGCCAACGCATCGACACTTCCCGTCGAAAAGATTTGATATCCTGTCGTATAGTCTACTGCTTTGGATTCAATTTGTGAAAAACATTCATGAATCGCCGCATCATCCATCACAGGCATCACTTCTTTACTATAAATATCACAAGAATCCCCGTGCTCAATACCTAAACCATTAATCAAAAATAAAACAGTCTTATTCATATCATCCCTCGATTCTATCTATAAGTAATTGTATCCCTTTCTATAGAAAAAGTCAAAAGAAAAGAGACTAATATCTCTTTTCCGTTTTAATTAATTTGGCATGTAACACCATTTTCTCCTGATCGTTATAACAAGTAGATAAAGTAAGAATCTTATCTGTCACACCTACTTCCGTATCAAAAGAATGAACGCTACGTCCTTGAATTTTTTGTAAAAAGTTTAAATAACTTTGATTACTACTAAAATCAATGTATAAGTAATCACTGGTTGTAGGGATATGATAAATACTAAATACTTCAAAGAGATAATTTTGAAAAGGCGTAGACACTTTAATGACGTAATTCTCTGGATGAGAAAGCCAAGATTCACTCATCGTATCCTTTAACGTTCCAAACATCGTTCCATCGACTCTTCCATGGGCATAAATAATCGTATTTCGACTTAATTCTGTCAAAGAATTTCGATAATCTAGAAACACCCATCCCGCACTATTCGAACCAGGATAAAAAGAATGTTTCAAATAGTAACGATTGTCAGAGTGTTGAGCAAAAGGATAATTGATATTCGTTCCTTTCACTTGAATCCACCCTGCCACTTCAGAATTAATAGAATACAAAGAATCAAAATCGACATCAATGAATTTTTCTTCCGTATAAGGACTTTCACTAACCACAACCGTCGAAGCAGTATCCTCTTTTTCTTTGACTTCCACTATCTCTTGTATTTTTTCAATTTGCTCATGGGTTTTCTCATTGTCCTGCATCCAACCGACAATGTGATAACTCGAATATCCTACCCCAAGCAAACCGAATAGTACTAAAAGAAGCAATAACCCCTTTTTCAAATCGCATCCCTCCATAGAAAGAAAAAGATTTAAGAACTCTTAAATCTTTTCTATATGCTCTACATGATCCGTTTTCAAATGCTTTTCTTTGTTCTTCTTCATTTTCAAAACAATTAGGATTGTAATCACTAAGACAAGAATTCCAATTCCAATTCCCACATACAATAAGATGTAGAAAGTACTCATCACCTTTGGAGTTTCCTCTACCACCACCGGACTATGTTCTTCCTCTTCAGGAACGACACGAGTTCCACGAACCAATAATCGATGGGTATTCACTCCATAAGGAGTACAAGTTATCAAGGTAACGTAATCTTGTCCTTCTTTTAATCCTAAAGGTTCTGTATTATCAGGTTCAATCACCATAATTTGATCCACTTGATAAGTAAAAACACGATCTAATACATAGATGTAGAAAAAGTCTCCTTCTTCCATTTTATCTAAATCAGTGAAAAGTCGAGCGGAAGGCAATCCCCTATGAGCAGAAAGAATCGCATGTGTCGTCTCTCCCCCTACTGGAAAAGAACTTCCCTCTAGATGACCAACACCCTTTTGAAGAACTTCAGCACTTGTACCATGATAGATTGGAATTTTCACATCAATCTTAGGTATAGAAAGATACCCAATTGTACCATGATCATCGAGTTTCAATATATCCAAATATTCCTCTGAATTCACAAAGTTTGGATCCGAAAACACATCAGCTACAGTAGAATGCGTTAAATTTTTGTTATACTCTTCTGCTTCATGAAACATGTATTCATATTCTTCATTACTCTTTTTCTTAACGGTATTCTCATAGTCTTTAATGGTTTCATCATATCGAACTTCGCTTACTGCATTGCTGATGACAGGATATGCCATCACAAGGAATCCTGTCACAAACAATACAATAAAAAGTACAAGAGGTAAATTTCTTTTTAACTTTTTAAGCATCGAACTTATGATTGCGCTTCTTTATTTTTCTTTTTATAAATGAAGATAAACCAGATAGCACCAATCATAATAATTGCACCTGAAACTGTAAATAGTATAGTACCAGCACCACCAGTAACTGGAAGAGAACCAACCAATGTGTTAGATACCAAAACTTCTACCATACCGCTTTCAGAATCATATTTTGCGGTACTTTCCTGGGTATTTTCATTAACCTGGACTACAATTGGATTTTTTATAAGCGAATATCCTGTTGGAGCTTTTGTTTCTATTAAATAATACGTTCCAGCCTTAATACCTTTGAACTCAATCACACCCTGATCATCGGTAGTGTTTGTTGCCAATGGAGATTCACAATCTTGAGTAGAACAAAGTTTGAATCCAGCACCTTTCAATACGTTTGTTTTTTTATCAGTACTAGTATCTTTCGAATCGTACTTAATTAACTTAATTCCATAAGTGGTAACTGTCGTTTTTCCACCCTCATCTTCGTCTGGCTTTGTTTCCGTTGTACCTGGATCTGGAGTAGGATCAGGTCCTTCTCCAGGCTGAATATATGGATCATTCGAATACTTTAAAACAACACTGTTAGTAATTGGTGTTTTTGTTCCTAAAGGGGCTTGATTACTTAACGTAGTATCATACGAAATACTTATTTTATTAGATGTAATGTTATCAATAGTAAAATCAATCGTCATCGTATGTTTTTCATCATCTATAACTATTTTCGCTACTTCCTTCTTATCAGAAGTAGAAACAGTTGCATTTTTCTCGTCTGAGTGAGTGATAGATAATGAAGTTCCTCCGTCCAACATTACCATATTATCAAATCCTGAAAAAACTAGATACTCACTCATAGTATCAGTTAATACAAATTTTTTGTTTAATGCGTCTGTCGGATAAGCAGGAACAGTCACTTCAATGTTATATGTAATGGTCTCACCATAACTATAACTTTTTGTCGAAGACACATCATCTCCCACTGTCTTCTTTACAGTAGGGGCAGTAGCTTTTGCCACAATCGATGTTCCTTCAATTTTCCACTCTCCATCATCTCCACGAGCAGGAGTTACATTTCCTACCATAACACCGAACACACGAGTAGTCGCCGTCGGAAGAATAAGATAAGCACCAGCAGCAACAGTAGCCGTAGCACTATCTCCAGATGTATTTAGAGCTACTCCTGATTGAACAGAGCTACCACTCTTTTTTACATATGCTGCATATTCACTTGCAAGTTTATCAAGTTCCCCTTCCCGTTTTGAAGAGTTTGGAGTTTCAATAGAAGTACCAGACAATGCCAAATACTGGTCTACTGACAAACTTGAATACGTTTGGCTACTCGTTCTAAAACTGTCAAAATCCTTAGTAAATTCATATGTGATGGTATTGTTCCCTTCATTATAAAATACATCTAATATTTTATAGGCACTAAATTTCTCGCTACTTTGAACATTTGAAACTGTCAATGTCGCTTGGGCCGTAACAAGTTTACTAGAAGTATCTACAGTACCAACTTGACCATTAGTTGTAATCTCGACAGCATTAACAGTAAATCCCATAAAAGTAACAGCAATCATTAATACAGCTAACATTCTTTTAACTATTTTTTTCATTTTTATTACTCCCTTTCTTTTTTAGTAATATATATAACAAACCGGCTCCAACAAGTAACAACGATGAGATAACAAGAATTGCTACGTATCCATAAATCTCATCATAGGTACTTGGTGATTCCGTTGTGTTATCATCAGTAGGATGGCTCGGATTGTGATCGACCATCTCTATTTTTGATTCGACAATCACATCGTAATCGTATCCACCTTTCGGATCCTCCATCGGCATAGAAATCAAAATCGGTGCCATAGAATAACTACGATTTTCTTTTTCATATTCATCGACTTGTATCAAATACAATCCCGTCTCTATATCTTCAAATTTGTAATCTCCGTACTGATCTGCTTCTCCCTGCATATCCGGTTCGATTTCGTTCTCAATTATATAATCTGAAAGTTTTTTTGCTAATTCTCTGGATTGGGAAGAAGAAAGATGATTTAAATCTTCTGTAAAAGAGAAATACCTTGCGATGAAATTATAAAACCCTCTCGCATCGACAACCGCCACTTTGTAAAGAGAAACCTTGACCCCGACCAAAGGCAGTTTATCATAGACACATTTTACTTCTAAGATACCTAATTGATCGGTATCAATTCCTGCCGCTCGGACAGGAACAGAGGGAAACAATAAGAGAAGCAGAAATAGTCCCAGTATCAAACTATTTTTTCGTTTTTTTACCATTCTTTTTCCCTCCATTTTTCTTCTTCGTAAAATAAACATATCCACTCGCACTTCCAATCATAAGAACTAGTCCTCCAACAAGGAATGGAATTAATCCCATACCACCTGTTTCAGGTAAAATATTAATCTTTGGATTAATCACATCAAATTCCGCATGACCACCATCTTGTTTTGAATCATAGCCGTCTACTGTAAAATGACCATTTTCATCGACTGTAACTTGAATAGATTCTTTTACGAGTGTATGTCCTGTTGCCGCTCTCTTTTGTTTCAAATAATACGTCTTTCCCGGCTCTAAATCTTTAAAACTTAAACCGTTTTGCAATACACTAGAGCAAGTAGCATCCTCGCATAAATCGAAGGTAACACCCTTTAAATCTTCCATTTCTTCCCCTTTCGGGTGCACATCTAAACTCAAATTCGAAACATCAAATTCAACCGTTGCTTGATACGTTTTCGAAGTATCCAAATGATAATCATTTGAAGCCAAAGCTCCTGTTAACTCTACCTGATTGGTAAAGTGTGCAACCGGTTCCTTTCCAACTGTATATTGTGCCTTAACATCAATGGCTTGACTTGGAGCCATCGTTGGAATTTCTACCATCGTATCATTTAACACAGTGTAAGAACCATTACCATTGATAAACTTCGTTCCTGGCATCTGTTCCTGAATCATGACGTTGGTCAAAGTCAAATTAGAAGGATTAGTAACAGTAATCGTAAAGGTTACAACGTCCCCATCATGATAATATTTTTTGTTGTCGCCATCAATTTTCTTCGTAATCGTTGGTTGGAACGTACCTGCTTCTTTCATCCATTCTCCATAAATAACGACGTCTTCACTCGGCATAATAAAGGTAGAAGCCTTATACCAGCCTAAGAAACGGTATCCTGTAGAAACTGGATCTTTTGCGGTCGTAACAGTCGCCCCTGGAACATAAGATTTTTCTTCTGGTAATAATGAGTCAGCATCTGGTGGTTTCACAGAACCTTGGAATTGATAAGTGACCTTGTATTGAATAAGTTCAAAACTACCGACAATTTCTACATTCTGTCCTGGCATCGTGAAAGCTTGTCCTTCATCGACTGTTTCCACTTGAACTTGTGGAGTCTTTACCGTCCAACCTTTAAAACGATATCCATCAATCTCATCACCTTTTTTCAAAGAATCAAGAAGGACATCTTCTCCTACCTCATAATTTTTCTGTTTCGGTGGTTGATATCCACTCGGTTTGTCACTTCCTTCAATTATATAGGTGACCGAATGGGTTTGATTTTTAGTAAAACTACCTACAATGGTTACATCTTTCGAAGGCATTGTAAATTTTCCATCAGTAATAGTGACACCACTTTCCGTCGTGGCTTGCCAACCACTAAACGTATAACCCGCCACATCGACATCCGCAATCACACCGACACTGACACCTGCGGCATATTCACTATCTGCTGGCAAAGTTGGTGCATTCTTTGGAATATCCGTTCCTGTATATTGATACTTTACTTTATAAAGTTGTTGATTTTCGTTTCCTAAAAAGACGTGTACCGTATTCGAACCGATTGAAAAATCATTTTCTCGTCCAAAAGCCGTATTATAAAAATCCAATCGTGGCTTTCCATTTAATTTTGGTGTTTTGGTTTTAATTCCCACAGTAATCTGGCATCCGGCTTGTAAATTTTTAATTTTAAAAGAAACCGTATTGGTTTTATCATCATAATGCAAGCCTGTTGTTCCATCGACGACATGTCCGCTACAAGTTTTATCAGGATTACTTCTTTGTACTGCCCCAATCGTTCCATCATCCGTTTTAACAAAATCTTCAAATATAAGTCCATCTGGTATCTTATCTTCTACATAAATATAATCGCTTCGAACATCCGCAGTCGCATTCTCACTCGAGACTATTGCCCCTTTATCTTTACCATCATAACTAACATTTAAATAATAAATGAGTTCGCTATCTTCCATCACACGAGCGCCTTCGTCTAGTTCATCTACAGAAAGAGAAGAGCCTAAGTTAGCAAGAAGGATAGCCATGATTGCAAAAAGGAAAACAGAAATGCATACAATCCATCTTTTCTTTTTCCTTGCCACTGTGATCACCCGCCTATTTTCAGTATACCCCCCCCCACTTGAAAAGTCAACAATTTTAGCCGCAAATTCTTTCAGAATCTGTACGAATTATTCATATACTTCTCTATTTTTGCCCCTTTTTCTGTTTCTAGCCTATGTGCAGTATAAAACACTTTTCTTCTATGTTTTATTAAAAAACAACGAAAGTTCTACTAAACTTCCAGACTATCGGAAAGTTTTACAAAAAAAAAGAAAAATCATCCATTTTTCATGAGGATTTTTCTTTTCTTTTCATAAGAAGTTAAATTCGTAATGGGATCTCGACAAACTTTTTGTAAAATGGAAGAAGGCTTCTTTTTATCTAGATTTCTCACAATCCATTCATAATTTTCTAAATACGAAGGAACATCCCACTGTTGAAGGACTGCAAGATAGGAATAAAGATACGTTGGATGATTCATTTGAAGAACAGAATAAAGATAATCTAACAAACTAGAAAGAGAAGATTCTTTCGTTCGCGAAAGTAATCCTAATTGTTGAACTCTTTCTTCCAATTTAGAAGGAGATTTCATCAAATGAAAATGATAACAACGATCCAAGTAAGAAAGAATGGTAAGATTTTCCAAAAGTCGCATACTCTGAAGAAAACAATTGGTCGCATCCTCTTCATAAAGGTGTTGTTTCATCATCCATTGAAGAAGACGAAGTTCGTAACTAAAAGATTCAAATTCTCCTAAGATATGTTCTTTTTCGGGATAGGAATAAATCCATGATCGATAGACATGCCCTGCTTCATGAGCAATCTTAGAAACCATATCGACATCTCGTGTATCACGAATTTGAATAAAACGTTCTCCTTCCTTGGTAATGGTAACCGCAGAAAGATCGCTGATTCGGTCAAACAACACGTATTCTGAACGATGGAGAAAGAATTCTTGATAGACTTTCAAATGAGAAACACCAAACTCTGATTGAATAAAATCTCCAACGAGAGAAAGCGCTTCTTCATGAGAAATCTTAGAAGAACAAGAAGAAGGAGAAATACCATCAAAACCAAGCATTTGCCTAGCGATAGAAGAACAATTTCTTTGGACCGAAGAAGAATAATGGTAAGGATTCGATAAACCAGATAACAATTCTAACGAAGAAGAAAGATCCACTTCTTCTTCCTCTACTTCTCCCTCTTGAAACAACAAAGTACATAATAGTAATTGATACACTTCCAAATCTTCCAAAGAAGAAGGTTCTTCCCTACACTTTTCTATTTTTTTAGATAAATAATCCAAATTCCAACCCTTTTTCTCCATAGTACACCTCACAAATGTTCCTTATTTTATCAAAAAAAGAGATTTTTTTCAAGAAAAAATAAAAACTACTTTCCTAATTCTGAAGTAGTTTTTCTATCTATCTGGCGTCCCCGATTGGAATTGAACCAACGACCTATCGCTTAGGAGGCGATCGCTCTATCCTACTGAGCTACGAGGACAAAAACTAAACTCATTATAACACAAAAAAGAAAAATTGCCTAGACAAGAGAAAACCGCAAAAAAAAGAAAACCGCAAAAAAAAGAAACAAGGATTACGATTGAACTTGAAGTCCCTTCTCCTCACATTGTTTCTTGATTTCCTCCATGTCTTTCGATAAGGAAAGGAAAAATTGTTCCCATAACGGAAGCAAGAAAGAAGCACCATTCTCACTCTCTTGTATTTTGGTTTGAACCTCTTCCTTCACTGCTTTTTCTTTCTTTTCTAATGCACTATCGCTCGCACTGTTCTTCACAATCGAACCAAGCGTCGTAAATTTCTGAAAATAGGTCATGACAAGCGCATAATCCTCTAATAGAATCCGGTCGAGAAAAAGCACATCATTATAATCCATATTCTTTGACTCGAGAACCTGCATCACTTCGCTAAGAGAAGCCTGTTCCATCACATACTCGAATTTCTTCTGTGGATAATAAGATTCCAAGCCATGAACATGTTCTGTATCAATAATATAATATTCTTGATTCCAAGCCTCTTCATTCCGAAGTAAGGAATACAACTTGGGTTCTTTTCTTTCCTCGATTAGTTTTAAAATAAGTTCTTTCAAATCCCCTGAAAACATACTGTATGAAACCTCCCAAATAAAGCGAAAGATTTATCTTAAATAATTGATAAAACAAAAGAAAACAAAAGACATCGCGGTTGAAAATTCCCGTCTCGCTAGATACAACTTTTCGCTAACCGAAACGCAATCATCTACCAAATCCACCAACCAACTTTCCAAATACTTTGGAACTCTTGGTGAAATAGGGAACATATGCGTCACGATAATATCCCGTTCCATTTCCGTCAAATCATAATACTTGCTAGCATTCTCCAACGCATACTCTGGATGACGAACCAACGTTTTCACCCTTGTCTTGCAGTTGGCACTTTCATTATCTTCAAAAAAGAAATCATGAAGTAATGCTGCCCGTGCAATTTTACGGTAATCTAACGTCAACATTTTTCCGATTCTATATGAAAAATAAGAAACTCTCAACGAATGATCCAAACGATTATGACCATGATGAACAATTCCTTGTAATTTTTGAAACTCTTGATTTTCTAAAATATCTTGGACTAAAGAAACATATTCTTGATTATCTGTATGATTCTTCATGAACTTCACCTCAATAAATATTACTCCAATCCACTTCATTATAACACAGTAGAAAAAGAAAAAACAAAAAAAGGAGAAAAATTCTCCTTCATCTATGTAAAGCGCTTTGGTAAGCGACTTACTATATATTATGGAGAAAAAGCGAAAAAAGTTACGGTTTTTTTCTAATTTTATTCTTTTTTTCTTGTCAAGCAAGAAAAGGATACATCCAATATTAGACATTTTTAGACATAGTTTTACTCACTCCTTTTCTCATTTCGCATACGTTTGAATTTGATATCGATGACCATAAAATCGTATTTCGATACTCCCATCCCAATCCGTTCGATAAATTTGACTGTCCTTGAGTACTTCTAATACTTCCTCTTTCGGAAGTCCATAACGATGACCGACCGAAATCAACGAATACTGGATATCTAAAGAATGAATAAAAGAAGAGGAAGAACTCGTATCAGAACCATGATGCCCCACTTTGAGAAATAACAAAGGAGGAAAGGAATAATGATGCATCACCTCCCTCTCCGTTTCAGAAGAGGCGTCTCCCATCAAAAGAAAGGAATTTCCTCGACAAGTTCCAAATAAAACAATACTAGAAGCATTTTCAGAAGAACCAGAAGAAGAAAGCGTCGTAAAAGAAAAATCTCCAATCGAAAAAGAATCATTTCGTTCTAAAATAGAAAAAGGAATCTTTTGCTGAAGAAGAAACTCTCGAATCTCTTCTTCCAAATTAGAAAAAGCATTTCCATTGAAATAAACATGAGATACGGAAAAATCTTGGAGTAAAGAAAGGGCTTCTCCTACATGATCATAATCTCCATGAGAAAGTGTCAACACATCTAAATGACGAATTCCCAGTGACTCCAAAAGAGGTTTTATCTTTTGATGATACAACGTGTGAGTGGCATCATAGGAAAGTCCGCCCGTATCCAATAACATCGTATGATTGTTAGAATGAAACAATAAAGCATCCCCCTGCCCCACATCGATCATAAGAAAATACGTCGACGGAAAAAAGAAATTATAATGATAAAGAAGAAAGAAAAGAAAACATAAAAAGAAAAGATATCTTTTTCGACGATAAGAAACAAGAAAGAGAAAAAGGACAAGATAATAAAGAAGAATCCAAAGAATAGGAGGATGATGAAAGGAAAAAGAAAGGAAGGAAAAGCGAGAAAGGAAAAGAGAAAGAGACTCCATCCCCTTCCCCAACCAAAAACAAAAAGAAGAAAGAAAGGGACAAAAAAAGGAAAGAATTTGAATAGGAAAAAAGAACATGGTTACCACAGGAATCAAGAAAAAGTTCCAGAGAACACTGAGAAAATTGACATGAAAAAAAGAACAAAGAGAAAGAGGAAGACCAACCAAAAAAGGAAGAAAAAACGAAAGAAAACGTGAAGAAGAAAAAAGGAAGAAGAACGAAATCAACATCGAATATTGAAATCCTAAATCAAAGAAAAAGAAAGGACAAAACCAGAGGAAAAAGATGACTGTGCAGAAATAAATTTGCTTTTTCGAAAGAGAAAGAGAAAACGTCTTTTGAAGAAAATGAAGTTCTAAAAAACAAAAAGCCCGACAACTAGAAGGAGGAAATTGAATCAAGAAAAGATAGAAAAAAAGAAGAAAACTACAAAGAAAAAAAGAAACAGAGCGAGAGAAAGGAAGATGCCGAAAGAAAAAAGAGAGACAAAGGAAGAAAAAAGAAAAATGCATCCCCGAAATCGCAAAAAGATGACTGATTCCATTCGTTCGATAACTCTCTAAAACGGTATCCTCTTGATAAGTATCATCTCCTAAAAAACAAAGGGCCAAAAAAGAACGATTTTTGCGACTAGAAACGACTTCCGAAAAAAAACGACGAATTCCTAAAGAAAGATGATTCGTGACACCTTTCTTTTCATAGGTATCCGCATAAAAAACAACTTTTTCACGATGATACCACAAATAGAATCGATAAGAAAAGCCAAAAGGAACGGTAGAAGAAGAAGGCAACTGCATCGTCCCAGTCAACGAAAGAACGTCACCAAGGAAAAAAGAATCTTCTTCCTCACTAGAAACAAAAACCCGTAATTTTTTTCCTCGTTGATCTCGAAGAAGAAATTCGTTTTCCCTACCCCGTTTCAAGATTTGAATGATTTCCCCTTCTACTTCGCGAAGATCGATATCCCAAGAAGAAGGAATCGGACGAGAAACCGAAAAAAGAAAAGAAAGAAAGCCAAACAAAAGAAGAAAGAAAAGAAGCCAATTAAAGCGTGAGATATTCTTGAATTTCCTCAAAGATAGATTCTCCAATTCCACTCACATTCTTTAACTCTTCAATGTTTGTAAAACCATGATGTTCTTCTCGATAAGAAAGAATGGCTTCCGCTTTTTTCTCCCCTATCCCCGGTAGCTGCATCAATTCTTCCAAGGTAGCTTCATTCAAGGAAATCGGAAAAGAAGAGGAGGAAGAAGACTCCGAAATACAAGCATCATTTTCTAAAAAAGTGGAAGGACAAGGAACCGGAGTTGCAGGAGAAATAAAAGAAGAAACTTCTTCCTTCGTATAAATATAAATTACCATTTCATCAACCACCTTCTTACTAAGATTGATGAGCGACACATCGGCATTTTCTAAAAGACCTCCCGCTACCGTAATGACATCTTGAACTCGACTACCTACTTTCATTTCATACACACCTGGTTGAGAAATCGCTCCCTTAATATCGACAAGATAAACCGTTTCTACTTCTTCCGTCTTTTCTTTTTCTTCTTTTGGTTCTTCTTTCTTTTCTACAAGAGAAGAAGCTTCTGTTTCTTCCTCTTCTTTCCATAAATAATAAGAAACCCCAAAATAGATTCCAACCGCCAACGAACCGATGAGAAGACAAGCAAACAGAAAAAGAAGACCTCCTCGATGTTCCTCTACCCAATACCGAAATTGAACCATAAAAAAACCTCCTACTAAGATTATTTACAAAACTTCGTTAGGCGGTTTTCTTTTTCTCAATTTTTTCTAATTTTCGTTGTTGATAATACACATTCTCACAATGGACTCGCTGAACGACCGTAAGAGCCAAAACCAAACATACGGTAAAACTTCCTCCATAACTCATAAAAGGAAGAGGGACTCCGGTCATAGGAATCAATCCCATAACTCCTCCCAAATTGACACAGATATGAATCAAAATATAACACGCGACTCCCATACAAAGCAAATAGCCTCGCGTATTGTAACTTTCTTTCGCAACCTTAATAATACGACCAAGCAGTAAAAAGTATAAAAACAACAAGAAGATAGCGGCGCAAAAACCAAGTTCCTCCAAGATAATAGGAAAAATAAAATCGGTATGGGCTTCTGGTAAATATAAATATTTTTGAGTACTATTTCCTAATCCAACGCCTTTGAATCCTCCCAGATTCATGGCAATATACGCATTACATAACTGATTTCCATCTCCATAAAACTTTTCAGAACTACATGGATCCTTAAAATCAAATCGCTTCATTTGCCGTTCACTAAGAAGAGACGCTCCCCCACTCGTCAGAACGACAACGCCAATCAAGAAAATACTGAGAAGCAAAAGCAAAACTTTTGTCCGAATCTCTTTCGAAATAGGAGCGAGAAAAAAGAGAATCGCCACAATCAAGCTGAAAATAATCGCCGTTCCTAAATCCGGTTGAACAAAGATCAATCCCGCAATTAAAACACAAATAAAAATCGGATAAAAGACGACGAGATAATGATCCAATCGATCTTTATGGGATTCATAATAACTCGCTAAAAATAAAATCGCAATAATCTTTACCATTTCACTTGGTTGAAAAGTAGAATTTCCTAAAATTTGAAACCAACTACGGGCATCATTTCGAATGGTACCGATAAACAAAACAAGTACAAGAAAGATACCAAATAAATAAATACCAAACGTCGATAAATATTTATAACTTTTCGTATGAAAAAAAATAAAAATCAACGAACAAAGAAGCGAAAAACCCAAAATAACCCCTTGTCGAATAAAATATTTATAAGGGGAAGCATCATATCTCATAAAAGCCGTCACATTACTCGAAGAAAAAATCATGACAGAGCCACAGATAAAAAGAAGGACCGAAAGAAATAATAATGGTCTATCTAAACTTTTCATGATTTGTTTAAAAGATAAAACCTTTTTCATAAAAGCCCTCCCCTCATTCTAATACCATCATAACACATTTCATTCTCAATCTTTTTTGGAATTTTTCTTTCTTTACAAAAATAGACTTTTGTTATAACATTCTTTCCCTCTCTAGAATACCTTATAGTAGGTAAAAACCAAAAGGAGGGAAAGTTATGTATTACTACGGTGGTTCTGGTTGTGGATGCCCAAATATGGGATATTATCCATACTACCAAGGATACAATTGGGGTAACAATAACACTTCAAATTATGCCATTATCTTAGTATTATTCATCTTATTAGTGATCATCATTGGTTCTAGATATAACCGTTAAAGATAGTGCCATTTGGCCTATCTTTTTCTTTGGTTTCTTTTCTTTTTCTTGTCTTTTTTCCCTTTTTGTGGTATAATATAGCCAATTTTTTTAAGAAAGAGGGGGTTTCTTATGAAAAGAAAAATAGGAATTGGAATTGGAATCATAATGATGATACTTCTTTTAGGAAGTACGATTGATTTCTTTCTTTACGCACCAATTGAAAAGAAAGAACCAGAAAAAGAAATAGTGGAAAAGAAAGAAAACAAAGTAGAAAAATACACCATCGTAGAAACAAAGAAAGAAATAGAGAAAAAAGAAGAAGAAAAACCGGTTGAAATAGAAACCAAAGTAGAAACAGAAGAAAAGCTACAAATGGAAGAAGAAATTTCTTCCACAGGAACTTCTCAATCTTTACCATCACAAACACCAACGATAAAAGAAGAAAATTCTATCGTGGTAGAGAGTGGAAAAAGCGTTTCGTTTCAAAGAATTCGAAAAGGAATACAAATACAAGATTTAACAGAGAAAGAAAGAAACTACGCGGAAGAACTTCTTTCGATCGTTCTTTCAAGTCAAGAAAAAGAAGTCGTATTAGATTGGGACTGTACGTACGAAGAATACGAGAGAATCATCGAAGCCTTAGATAACACGTACTGTCCTTATGATCAATTTTTCTATACAAGTTACACCAATCTAGGAAAACCAATCTATAAAGTGAACGTCCCAGACTCTAGAGAAGCTTACGAAAGAAATCAAATATTAGAAGTCAAAATCAAAGAAATGGTAAATGCTTGGATTACTCCTTCCATGACCGAAAAAGAAGCCGTACAAAAACTCAATGAGGAAATTGGAAAACTACTTACCTATAATCTACAATATGGAGATATATATGATGCCCTTGCCACTGGACAAGGTCGTTGTTCTTCTTATGCCCTTCTCATGGAGGCAATGTGTAACTACATCGGAATAGAATGTGACTTCGTTGAAGGATGGGCTATGGCAGGATGGACCGGTTGGGGTGCCCACGCATGGAATCGGGTAAAAATAGGAACTACTTGGTACTATATAGATTGTTGTTGGAATGATGAAACAGGAAACCAATACCTTCTTTCAGAAACATTATGGAACGATCATAAAATCTAAATAGAAAAGAATTGAATAAAATTTTAAAAAATGATATACTATGTGCGAGAAAAGAAAAGAAGTGGTAAACGTTATGTTAAAAATGAGTGATATCTTAGATGAAAAAGACCCACGACTTCACATGGTAAGTAAAGAAGTAACCTTCCCCATGACCAAGGAAGATTTAAAAAATATCGATTTAATGGAAGAATATTTAGTAAATAGTCAAATCGAAGAAATGGCAGAAAAATACAACCTTCGTCCAGGAATGGGACTTTCCGCTGTTCAAATCGGTGTATTAAAACGATACATTGTAATCGTCAATGAAACAGAAGAAGGATTTGATTCTTATATCGTAATCAATCCCAAAATTGTTTCCAATTCAGAAGAAATGATTTATGTCGAATCGGGAGAAGGATGTCTATCGGTCAACCGAGAATGTGAAGGAATCGTTCCTCGATACGCAAGAGTCACGATTGAAGGATACGACACCGAAGGAAATCAAATTCGCGTAAGAGCGCGAGAAGAAGTCGCCATTGCCTTTCAACATGAAATCGACCACTTAAATGGCATCTTATTTACAGACAAAATTGATCCGAAAAACCCATTCAAAGGTGCCGACCAATATCGTCCAATTTAAAACACATCCAAAAAAGGATGTGTTTTTATATTTCGACTGGAAGGGTAATCCGTACTTTGGTCCCCTTCCCTTCGATAGATTGATACTTCACTTCTCCTCGATGAAGACGAATAATTTCCTTGGAAAGAGAAACACCCACGCCGCTTCCCTTTGGCTTCGTCGTATAAAACAATTCTCCGATTTTTCCCATATCTTCCTTGGAAATCCCATCTCCATTATCGATTAAATCAACCATGACATAGTTTCCTTTCCGACGAGTCTCTAAACGAATCGTTTCCGCATGAGCCTCGTACGCATTTTTGATTAAATTGATCAAAACTTGTTTTAAACGATCATAATCTCCCAGAATAAATAACTCGGTCCGAAATTTTGGGACAATGAGCTGAACCTTTTCTTTTTCAAGGAAAGGACACATCGTACTACTCGTATCTTCCACCAACAAATATAAATCCATAATATCTTTTTCAATCGACATCGATCGTAGATTCATAAAATCATCCATAATCGTTAATGCGCGCGAAATTTCACTTTGAATAATCGGTAGATAACGCCTAACTTTTTCTTCCTCATGGACATCCAACATATCCAAATATCCCTTACAGACAGAAAGAGGATTTTTAATTTCGTGGGTAATCTTAAAAAGTTGATTTTCAAGAAAAGACAAAGAAGAATCCAGATTCATCGAAAGAAGAGGAAGGAATCTTAAAAATAAATAGGAAAACAAGAAAATAAGAACGACAAAGGAAAAACAAGAAGAAAAAGAAACGAAGGAAGAAGAAAAGTACGCAAGACTCGTAAGAAAAGTCTTTTCAATTAGAAACCAATCCGAAGTCTTTCGATGTTTACGAAAAAGAAAGGTGATTTCGTAACTCATAAAAAGTAGAAGAGAAAAGAAAAAAGCACGAGGAATCCAAAGAGAAGAAATCAAAGTGAAAATAGAAAAGAAAAGCGCATCCTCCCTCTTCTCTTCTTCATACGCAAGTAACACAAACAAATCGAGAAAAAAGAAACGAATCGAATTCCAGTAAAAGAAACAAAGAAGAAAGCCAAGCCATAAAAAGAAACGATAGGATACCTTCTCTTTTTGTTTGCAAAAGAAATAAGCGAAATAACTACCTACAATGAATAGAACAGTCAACAAAACTTCACGAAAAAAATACATATACAATCATCCCTTTCATGACTAGTATATGTATTTTTTATGTCGAACTTTGTCGAATTTTAGAGAAATCTCTTCTTTTTTGTCATTTTAAATCGTCGATATATTTTTTTAATTGTTTACTTTCTGGACCTAAAATAATCTTTAACTGATTATCAATTTCTACAATTCCCTTCGCACCCAATTTCTGAATCGCCTCTTTATTGACAATATCTACATCTTTGAGAGTAACCTTAAAACGAGAAAGATTCGTTTCAGTCGAAACAATATTTTCCTTTCCTCCCAGATACTCTACCAATTTATTGAGTTCTAGATGGGCATCTTTTCTGGTAGATTTTAAAATGGCAAGTGCCATAATCACCAAAACAACAACGATAATGATATACTGTAAATAATCCATTTTTATCACCAAACTCATTATACAATATTTCTTTCAAAATGAAAAGGGATTTTAGGTAATCATAATACACCAAAAGAAGAAAAAAAGAATATCTTATAGTAGATAATGACGAAATACCCAATTCGATTCATTCGTACCAACAATTATGTCTAGATTATCGAAAGGAGAAGAAAGGAGGAAGACCATGTCACAAGAAGAAAGACCAAATTCCAACGAAGATTGTTGTATTGCCAGTATCTTAAAAGTCATCGTAACGCTTCAAAATCGCAGTGATAAATTCGATTGTTTAAAAGATGGATGCGATCGTCCTTTTTTAGGACCTCTTCCAACAACCATATGCTTCAACACGCGTCCTGTAGAATTATATCGTTGTAGCGATGGACTCGCATGGACACTACCTTACACATTGAATGGAATCGCCGGTACAAGTAGCGTACTACGTGTCGAAAATGTAGAAGGATGCTGTTGCACATGTCGTGTTTTGGCACCAAATCCAGATACGACTACTCCAGAAAGTGCCTATGTGGGAACGGATGCATTCTTCACCATCAATCTCAGTTGCGTAGGGGCTTTACGATGCCTCGCAGATACCTACATCAATTGTGTATAAAAAAGGCCGTTTAAGACAAACGGTCTTTTATAATGATATCTTGAATCTCAATCATAGGAATCGTATCGCCATCGACAGTCACGATACTGTTTTTTACTTTTCCCGCAATTTTCGTATCATATACTTTTTTCGCCGTCACAATTTCTACTCCAATATTAAAAATATAACGACGACTTCCAAATAATTTTTTCAATTTTTCTTCTACGGTTTGAAAAGAAGAGACTGTTTCCCTTTCTTCTTTCTGTGGAATATGATAAACGTTTTTATTCCGATTCGCTTTGGTCGCCATCGTATTTTGATAAATATGTGGCAATTCTTTCTTCATAGAATTCCTCCTTAGTATACTGTATGAATGGTATATTTTTTTTAAAACAAAGAATACTAAAAAAGAGGGATTTTTATGTCAAAAACAAAGAAAACCTGGAATAAAAAATTAGTCTTTTGCCTACTCTGTTTTTTAGTAATCAGTATCCTTACCATTCAAAGTGCCCAAGAGTATCTTTCGGCTTCATTAGGAGAACTCTATCTAAAACAACTCCTCTGGTATCTCGTTGGGGGAATTCTCATCTTCATTTTAGCGAAGATAGGAAACGAACCAATTAAAAAATATCACTATGTTTTTTATTTTTTAGGAAATCTTTTTTTACTTTTACTCTTATTTTTCGCTCCTAGTATCAACAGTAGTAAATGTTGGTTCGTCATTCCTGGTCTCGGTTCTTTTCAACCAAGTGAGTTTATGAAAGTCTTTTTGATTTTAACGACAAGTATCGTGGTCTCGCAAGAAATGAAAAAAAAGACCAAGAAGAAACGATGGCAAAAAGAAATAATCTTAATAGGAAAAGTCTTTCTTCTCTTTTTACTTCCTAGTATTCTCACTTTTCTAGAACCGGATACAGGCGTCATTCTTTTATATTTTATTATTTGTGGAACCATTCTGTTTTGTTCTTCTCTTCGAAAACGTTGGTTTTTTGTAAGTGGAGGGCTTCTCGTTCTCTTCGCTTCTATCTTTCTCTTTTTGTATTTTAATGAACCAAAACAATGGGTCAACTGGTTCGGAACCGATTTATTTTATCGGGTCGATCGACTTCTCGATTGGAAAAAGGGAACAGGAATGCAACTGGAGAATTCTTTAACTGCCATCGGTTCTAGTGGACTCTACGGGCATGGTTGGAAAGAGACACCTCTTTATTTTCCAGAAGCCGGAACGGATTTTATTTTCTCTGTTTTTGCTTCTAACTTTGGACTCATTGGAAGTAGTCTTTTTCTAGCGCTTCTTCTATTCTTTGACTACACTCTTTTTGAAATTGCCAAAAAAGCCAAGAAACCAGAAGATGCCCTTTTCGTCATCGGTGCGAGTGGGATGATCATCTATCAACAATTTCAAAATATTGGAATGACCCTAGGAATGCTTCCCATCACAGGAATTACGCTTCCGTTCATCAGTTACGGTGGATCTTCTCTTCTTTCCTATATGTTCTTGATGGGAATCATTTGGAATATCGATCAAAGTCAAAAAAAAAGAGCCTAAGCTCCTAAGATACCGGTTGGTTTGGATCAATCACTGTAACCGAAATATTCTGACAAACTCCATTTTGACTTGTCGCTTGAATCACGGCTGTTCCCAAAGAATGGGCGGTTAGTAAAGCAGTGCCATCTGCCTGAGGAAGGATAGAGACAACTTCTGGTTGACTACTCGTCCACGTCAACGTTTGATTGGTAGTCGTAATCGGAGTAAATGTCGCTCGAATCGTCTGCGTACCATTCACAACCATCGGTGCGGGTGCATCTAAAGTAATCGCGGTCGCCTCGACAGTTTCTCCCTGCGTCACCGTCGTTGCTTCCGAATACACATTCAGTTTGACATCAAAGAATGGTTGATTTTCCTTTTTTTGAAGGAGAAGATTCTCCATCATAGGAATCGCATCAGAGGAAACCCAAAGACGCAAGCGAAATTTCTTTTCATAATTTTTTTGATTCGCAGGAATCAACCCTTTATAAATCGTTTTCTCAATTTCTTCATTGGCGGAAATCATACCGGTTTGCGTCAATACTTGAAATGTTTTTGGTTGTTGTAACGTCGTCGTAAAAGGCGTATCTACTTCTTCTTCTCCATCGATTTCTGTCAAATAAACTTTTACAAAATTTTCATCCAAGAAAGAAAGTTCACTTTTTCTTAACGTAATTTCATAAGGAATTTCGAACGTCGCAGAAGAAGTTCCTACAATCCGAAAATCAAAAACATACTTAGAATCATTCGACGTCTTGATAGACAAATCATCGACCGGCTCCAACGTATCGATACGAATTCCTTGTTCAGAAAACATATTTTTCGCATAAATCAATGAAATTTTTCCTTTGTTTCCATAATTTTCTATCTGTACTTCTTGTTCATAAGTAAAAAAAGCAAAACTGACTCCTACAGTAACTAAAATTAAAGAAATCACACCTAAAATCGAAAGAAGAATTTGAATACTACTATCTCGTTGTACCATTCTATCTCCTCCTCTCTTATCCTACTAATATCAGTATATCAAAAAAGCCAAAAAAAGGATAGTTTTTTTTATCGACAGACTTTTTATGAGAGTGATATGAAAAAATGATACAAAGAAAAACAATAATCATAGTAACACTTCTTTCAAAGAAGTTACTAAAACACTGTAATAAAATCGATATCGATCTTAAAAAGGTCTTATAATTTTAACTTTTCCCAACCAAAAAGAGGTGAATTGAAATTCATCTCTTTTAGTTATTTTTATTCATTTACTTTTTTGAAGTAAAGAGCAGTTCCTAATGAACCAACTAGAGCAATAGTCCCCATAATAGCGTAAGTTAATACGTTATCTCCCGTAGATGGATTTTCTTCATTTTCTACTACTTTATCAACTAATTTAATATAAGCTATTTTCGTTCCACCTAAATCTGTATTGAAGTCAAAAGGAGTAGTCATTTCGTCATCACTATAAATTCCTTCGATTACAAGGTTTTCAAATTCAGAACTAACTAACTCACGAAGTTGATTCTCCACCTCTTCTTTGGTAGTACCTTCATCATAATACAATGTACCATGATTTTCAAATCCTGCTGCTTCAGAAGTATAGCTGTAAGCATAATCTAACTTCTCTTGATTAGATTCTTCTAAATATTTTTCTTCATTCCATACTTCGTTTTCTCCGTCTTGTTCTTTTATAACAACACTACTAGGTATAACAATAAGTCTAATAGTTTGAGTGTGCTCTTCTTCTTCGGAATCCTTCCAAGTTAATGTCCAAGACTTTTCTAAATTTTTCTTTTCTTTAGCTGCCTCTGAAAGGTCAGTATCGTTGAAACCAAACCACTCAGTAAAAGTAAATTCACCACCTGATTCAGAATCATCATAACTAGTTGTATCAATTTTAACATCAGTTGTTCCTTCAGGTAATACAAAATCTAATCCAACCCAAGTATATCCGTCTGGACGATTTGCAGGATCAACTCCTGAGATTTCTGGAAGAAGTTTGTATGTACCTCCATAAACAGTAATAACTATCTCATGTGATGGGCTAACTGTAACTTCAGGTTTTAAACCATCAATCAAACTATCAGTAGCAGTGTTGTCTTTAACCGTGGCATATTGTTCTTCAGCAGCATATACAGGAACTACGCATAGCATACCTACGAATAATGCCATCATAAACATTATTGCTTTTTTCATAAATTTTCTCTCCTCTCCAATAATATCTACATTACTATAATAACATACCCCCCCCCCACGTCAATATTTATCTTTAGATTACATAAAAAATTTTACGTATTTTGATACTTTCTAAACCATACAATAGTAATAATTACTATATATAAATTATAATATTTTTTTCTTAAATACATTCCCTTTTATTTTTTTCTTTTTCTTTTTATGCAAAGGAAAATGATAATTCCTATGATAAGAAAACTAACAAAAGAAATACCTAAAATCCAAACCAAAGAATTGATCTTTCTTTCTTCTTTCGACTCTTTATCTTTAATGGATGGTTCTTCTATTGTTTCTTCTTTTGGTTCTTCTCTTGTAATATAAAGAACATATTCACTCATTGATTGATCTTCAGCAATACATTTAATACTGATAACGTTTTCTCCAACATTTAATGAATAGCTATCCTCTTTTTGAATAGTAGATGTACTTTCTTCCGCTTCTGCCTTTATTACAATATTTTCTGTTTCGTAAGGAAGAGTAACAGTATAGGTAAAAGTATCTTTTTGAAAGGAAATAGGAACACCTTCTATTTCTAATGATTTTAAATAACTATTTCCATCTTTTTTCGTTATTGTATTACTGCTAGAATTGGAAGTATTTGAGTTGGTTCCTGAATTGGAATTAGCACTTCCTGATGGTTGTTTTGGAATTTCATCTAGATAGATAAAGCCAGTTAAATAGATTCCATCACCAGAACCGATTTCATAACTTGTTGTCCTATCTCTTTTCTCAGTTCCAACAACACCACCTTCCATTATACGCATATAACCATCTAGAACATCTAGAACATAGGCAACATGACCATATCCATAAAATCCGGAATAAACAGCAATCGAATTTTCCTTTGGTGCTTCTCCTACTTGATAACCAGCATTTTTTGCACTTGTGAGCCAATCAATAGCATTTCCCCAATCACCTGGTAAAGCGATACCTAAACGATCATATACTTCTTGCCAAACCACTCTTGTACAAGGAACACTTTTTGCTCCATTAATCGTTTGTGTGTTAGGATAGGGATTGGTTGCTGCTGAAACAGGAAGAGTTCCAAAACAAAATAATACTAAAAAAACTATAAAAACTTTTTTCAATTTTTATCACCACTTACTACATACTAAATGATATTCATTACATATCTCTTCTGTTAGTAATTCATCATAACTTGGATAAACACCATAACCTGGTAAAATTACATAAACTGCATCCGAAAAAGTACGATCAATTTCATTTTGTAAGTTATTTTTGTTTGCCTTAAAGGCAGAATTTAAAGAATGATAAGAAGTATGACTAACCGTTAGATAAGTATATTTATAACTAAATTGGTGGTCACTTATATTTGGAGTAAATTGGATGCCTTGTTGATTAGCACTTTCAATTTTTTGGAAAACCGCTTTGGCATTTTCTTCTTTCGCCGTATCAAATGTAAACTTTTGTAGGGCATCTTCCCAATCAGTAAGAAGGACATCAATACCATTTCCCACTTTATCTTCATCCCAACCAACTGTAATACTTTTTTTCCCTGTTAATTGTGGTAAAACAGAATCCATATTGGTTATAAAATAATAGCCTCCAGGTTGACTCCAATTCATAAAATTGAATGTAACAGAAACATTATCATTTAAATTAAATTTATCAATATTGGAAGAAGACGAACTGGTGCCAGAACTTGTGCCAGAAGTTGTTCCAGATAGATTATTTTGCTTATTGGAACCACTACTTGAAGGATCCGTCGCTTCTTCTTTCTTTTCCCACTTTGCCTTTAGTATTATATTTTCCTGAATAGAAGTGGTAAAATCAAATTCTTCTTCATTGTAAAGCCATGAAACAAATTGGTATCCTTCTCTGGTTGGATTCTCAGGTTTCTCAATGATACTACCTTTTTCTATTTCTAAACTTCCTACAGCACTTCCCCCATTAGCATCAAAAATCACCTTGACAGTCTCTTTTTTTTCGATAACTTCACTGGAATGATCATTAGGTTTAAGATTAGAATTCTGTTTATTTTTATTTTTAATTACGAAATAACAAGTAATCCCACTTCCTAAAATGATAAGCACGAACAGGATCACCAAACATATAAGCACTTTCTTATTTTTAAAAATTTTTTTCATTAGAACAATACCCCTTCCCAAAACATATTCTATCATATTTTATTAAAGAATAATATATTGGAGCATCCATGTTTTGAAAAATTTTATACCTAATAGAAAACGATATCATTTTTCATATCCCCTATTTTTTTCTCTGAAACTAAATCTGGAAGTGATAAAAAAAGAGAAAGATTACTAACTTCGTAACAACCGAAATGATTCTCAGACTCTTTCGCTTTGATCACGAATAAATGAAAATCATACTATTTTGATAGATAACTAGAGATTTTTAGAGTTCTCTAAAGCCTTGTATGATAAGGAATTTTAGATATTTACCTATATTTTGGGTATATACTGAAATCTCCCCGCCTGTTTTTGGCAGTGAAATTTATCACATTCTTGGAGTCCTTTTGTTTAACACAGCTCTCACAAAAAAGAAGTTCTATCATTTTTGTTTGAGAACTTCTTCATATACTTGTTTTAATTTTTTTCCAACCTTCCTGATATCTCGCTCTTCTGCCTGTTTAACGGCTTGATCCACAAGAGAAGGAAGTTTTCCCTCCATAAATAAGCGAATCTTCGTTTCGAATTCATCGACATCTTTGGCTTTATACACATCATATCCATCTTGAAACCAAGTCGCAAAGATAGGAATATCCCGGATCATCGCATTGGCCTTACAAGCACAGGCTTCCAAAATCGGAATTCCTTCCGTTTCTTCTAACGTCGGGAACAAATACAAATCACAACCGTTCAAGGCATCGCGAATTTCGTTTTGTTCCACATATCCCGCAAAAGTAAGATTATCTAGTTTTGTATGAACCGCTTCCCTCACATTCGCCGTAGCGGCCGAAAGAGGACTAGAACCAAACCAAATAAATTGATATTCTGGTAACCTTCTTGCTAACTCCACAAAATCGACAATTCCCTTTCGCTCAATATAAAGACCAATTCCCACAATCACACGATCCTTCTTGGAATATCCATATTTCTTACGAAAGGCTTTCCCATATTCTGGATTCGGTTCAAAAAAAGATAAATCGATTCCATTCGAAATATCGTAAATTTTTTTCTGTTCCAAGCCATGATATCCCTCTAATAAATGTTTCGAATAAGGTGTCGGCGTAATCAAAACATCGCCCAAGGAATAACAACGAATTAACCACCATTTAAATAATTTCGCAGTTTGCTTCGCCAAAATAAATCCATTTTTATAGTCTTCCTCTGTACTATGGGCATGGTAGACAATCTTTTTTCCTTTTCGTTTGGCTTTCTTCGCAAGCAAATAAGATTTTAAAAAATAAGTATTAATATGTAAAATATCATAATCGTCTTTGGGATTAAGCGTATAAGGAATCTTTTCATCTTCCAAGGCTCTTTTCTGATGCTCAATCGCTTTTCCTAGTCCACTCTTTCCGATGGTTTTCAATCCTTCTGCGTAAAGCAATATTTTCATAAAAATACCTCCATCCAAGAAAAAAAGGAGACTCCCGTCCCCTCAAAGAACAAATTTGGTAGTCTGTACGGGTTTCGAACCCGTGAATGCCACCTTGAGAGGGTGGTGTGTTAAGCCACTTCACCAACAGACCATGAATGGTGCCTCAAAAAAGACAACCTTATTGTAACATGAATCGTTTCCTTTGACAAGATTTTCCCATTCATTTTCTCTTTTTTAGAAATTTTTAATGAAACAAAAAAGAGGATTCACTCCTCGATATGTTTCTTTTTTTGTTTACCTGAAACTTCTGGTACCCATTCATGTAGAGACAAGGAACAAGTACCTTCGTCTATCTTTCCATCTTTTACGTGAGAAAGAAGGGTTTCATAATCGGTAAGAGTAAAGAAAAGATCTTCATACATTTGATACAATCGATATTCCTTTTTATTTTTCGCTTGTCGAAGGAAAAGATGTCCAATCTCTTGTTTTGTCTCTAACAAATCTCCCTTTTCTAACTGTTCTTGATTGATTTTTCGTACCGCTTTTTCCATAAGACGAAAAGCATGTTCTTCGGAAAAATTTAAAAGACGAGAAGAAGGCAAAGCGAAGAAAGAAGCAATTTCATCACACGAAATGACATCCAAAATTTGAGAAGCATCTTGAAAACGAATAGACTCTTCCACGGAACCATACGATTCGAACTCACAAAATCCCAAACGAGATAAATGCGAAAGTCCTTGAGAATCCCGTACATAAAAAGAACAAACAGTACCCTCTTGCTGGGTTTCTTCATTCCAAAAAACGTAGGTGTTACAGTCAATCAGTCCCAATTCTTGAAGACAAGATATTAAATCGTAATTCTTTTTTTCGATCATCGAAGAAAGATAATTGGAAACATCAAATGGCATATGACGAAAAGCCCAAATCAAGGATTCTTTTTTTCCTTTTTCGGAAGTTTCCAATATATACCTCAAGTCCTCTTTCGAAAGCCCATGTGTCAAAGCATCCCACAACACTTGGGCTCGATCAGAAACTGGAAGATTCGAATTAAAAAAACAAGAAAGAAAATCACAATTTCGCTCTACAATTTGTCCAATGAGATGAAATGGTTTTGCTTCTTCGATAGAAAATTTCTGAAGAAAAGAGGCTTTCACTCTTTCCCAAGAATACTCTTTCTTTAGTACTTCCTCCATTCCATCAACAAACGCATACGTCTTTAAAAGATGATTTTTTTCTTCCTCCAATTTCTCTTTCATAGAATCCATATAAGTATAAATATTTTTCTCTTGATAAGGAACCAGTTCCCCTAAACTTTCCATGAGAGAAACAAGGGTATCCACCATTACATAAGAAGGATACGTATAAAAAGAACCCGATAAAGAAGCTTCGTATAACGCCACCACCAAAGAAATAGCCTGTACTTTTTGGCGATATCTCTTCCCTTCTCGATCGATTTCGCTCCAAGGAATCTCGATTTCAACCATAACAACACCACCCGTTTTTTATGGTAAAAGTTTTAAATAAAAAAGTCAAGAATAAAAGAAGAAAGAACACAATTCTCTCTCCTCTTCTTCCCAAAATCATCCGTTTTTTTAACGAAAATCTCTTGTAAAAACAAAAATACTAAGAA
Organism: uncultured Bacilli bacterium; assembly: GCA_947623825.1. Lineage (GTDB taxonomy): Bacteria > Bacillota_I > Bacilli_A > RF39 > UBA660 > Alloscybalousia. The sequence continues at coordinate 8,865 of CANQHQ010000005.1, read as the reverse complement.
CGAAAAAAAACAACACGAAAAAGACAAAAATCGATAAAATCTGTTTCCAATCAAACGTATTTTTTTCCAATAAGAAGATATTTCGCAAAAAATGTTCCACCGACGGAACGCGCCATAGTAGAAATACGAGAGAAGCACCCAACGTATTGAGAATCACATCATCGATATCACAACTTCCGGAAAACGTAAGAAATTGAAAGAATTCAATCCCAATCGCAATACAAAGAACAGTCACAAAAAATCGTTTTCCATTCTTTAATTTTGGAAATAAAAGAGGAAGAAAAAACGCAAACGGCATAAAACAAATCATATTTCCAAACAAATTAAAGAAGACATTCGAAATGGGTAAAACAGAACGAAATAGATTTCGAATATAGATAAAAATCGTTTGAAAAGGAACAAGATTCACCGAAGAATGAAGATAATGTTGAAGAGAATCCTTGGTCCATGGAAAAAGGACAAATCCTCTTCTTCCCCACATACTATCAAAAAAAGTAAGGGTAATCAACAATAAAAGAAACAAACCAAAAAAGAACCATAAATTCATTTTCATCGGTTGTTTATTATGCAATTGTTTGGATAGAAAAAAACCACCAAAATAAAGAAAAAGACAACAAAAAGAAAGAAGCAACACTCTCATAATTTCTGACATCCAAAAATCGGGACGTACTTCTAAAAAGACATAACTTCCTAAAAAGAAACCCGAGATGATATAAAATAAAATAGCCAAAAATAAATTCTTTCTTTTCATATCCAATTCTCCTATCTTCATTCTAACAAAGAAAGAAAAAAACAACAAGAAAAAACTAGAAAAGGCATCTTTCCTAGTTTTATTCTCCTAATTCTAATAATCGAGACAATTCTCCCTCCGCAAATAAAGTGGTAATCAAAATATCAAAGGTTCTTTTTGTCACCCGAACCGCTTCATGAGCAGAAAGGTTTCGAATCGATAAAACTTTCGCCATCTCTTTCGCATGCGTTTCCCATTTTTCAAGAAGTTGCGTTTCTCCATGACTTAATTTCTGAATATTATTACGATTGATTGATGAAGAATTTTCATCTTTTTCTAAATTGTACCTCGGATAAACAATATGTGTCGTAAACGCTCCAATCGTGAGATGTTTTTTATTGGAATCAAAAACTCTTGGATTCGTCAACGCCCCGAAAGTAACCTGATCTCTTCCGATGGTAGCATCCGGTAAATCTCGAATATAAACGGGCGTATGCTTCTTTTTCAAAATCGCTTCGACCAATTTACAATACATAATCGCCAAAGGACAATAATCCAAACGAATCTTCGAAGAATGGGCATCCTCTTTTTCTTCCTGCATCTTTTCTAATTTGTCGAAAACGTTATGAAGAAGAATCGCAAAATCGAATTGAATTTGAAACTCTTTTGGCAAATGCTCTAAATAACTGATATCCGCATATTTCGATAAATGAAGTAAATAACGAATCCGTTGGCTATCGATTTCATCAAAGTCAAACTCATCGTTTTCAATAATCGCTGCCTGAACAAAATCATTCGCATATTTTTTCTCTACTGGATTCTTGATTTCTTCTGCTTCGAAAAGAAGTTGTTGCTTCTCTTCTTCATCATCTGTTTTCTCTATCTTTTCTTCCAATTCAAGAATTTGATTCTTTTGTTCCTGAGAATAATAATCCGATAACGTAGGAATCTTTTCATAGGCTTCTAATAATTCGGGACCAGAAAGATTTCCTGATAAAATGGTCGAGAAAGATTGAATGACATTTTCGATATGAAGAACGTTCTTCGTTCCTCCCTCACTAATGTAGTCTCCCTGCACATTGACTCCAAATTTTCCTCGTAAATCCTCTGTAACTTCTTGGGGAGTGATACCCCATAAAGTAGACAAAGTCTGTTGCTTTTTCGAATCAGAAAGTTCATTGTAGGTATCGATAATCATCGTCTCATTACTTTCCGTATCTTCCTCTTCTTTTACTTCGGTCACGACTCCATTTTTCTTCGCCTTGAAACAATATAAACTATAGTAGAATAACGTACTAAATTTATAAAAGACTTCTTTTTCTATCTCTTCTTCCTTCAAAATTCCTCGTACACAACATACTTTCAAAGAAAGATTGATATCGTATGGTTTCGTATTACAGAAGTTTTCATAAATTCTGGAAAGAGGAACACCGACAGAATTACTATCTTTCTGCATACAATCCGCAATATAGACAAGATACCGGTTCTCCTGTTCCAAATTTTTAGTCGTATTCGTAATTAAATTGTTTTGGGCTTCATTGACGGACATATCAGAATTCTGTTCATCTAGTACTTCCGCAACAATACGAGAAATATCAGCTGGATAAATAAATTCCCGATTCGTCAAACGATTTCCTTGAATTTCCTCGATAATCTTATTACCAATTAGTTTTCCATACATGGCATTTCCACCCGTATACTCAAACATATAAGAAAGAGAATTCTTGGTAAATGGCACTTTTTCTCCCCAAACATGAGAATCGGATAACATCTCTCCAAAATCAGGTGCATCCAATTGACCAACGGCCAACATCTCTTCTTGAACGATAGAGAAAATCGGAGACCAATTCTGATCATTACTTAAAATCAATTTTACGAAATCATCGGAACCACATAGAACGATACGAATTTTTGTATTTCCATTTCTCAAAGAATTACATAACGACAAGAGTTGATAATTGTTCTGCATCTTCCATTTCTCGATGACTTGTTGAAATTCATCTAGTAAAAGCCATAGTTCTCCATTTACCTGTGAAAGAACATCACTTACCAAAGAAAGACGGTCCGCAATACTTTCTTCGCGATGTGAAAGAATCTCTAATATTTGATCCACACAGGTAGAAGAAAATTCTTCTCCCATCACAATTTTTCTTTTTCCTTGAAGAAGTCCACGACGAATACTTTCAATGAACAAATATTCTAAAATCTCTTCTTCCGTAGAAGGAAGGTTCACATAATCCCCTGGATGAAGACTATCCGCTACAGGAAGAACATAAATTCCTTGAAGAGCGTTTGCTTCGCTATCTTCCCGATACTTCGAAGGATTCTTTTGATAATCGACCGCTAAGAAATTGGTAAGGTACTGTAGTAAAGAAGATTTTCCGGTGCGCGACGGTCCATAAATAATCGATAATCCATGATTTGGAATGGTCGCATTTAACCACTCGATTTCCTTCTTACGCCCAAATCCCATATTACCTTCTGTAAAAGCACAATCCGTCGTATTGTATTTCGTCTTTGGTGTCGGTAACATCTTTTGACGATTACGGAAGAAAGTAAATGATTCCCCTTCACTCGAATTATCACAAATTCTATGACCATGAACGACCACAGAGATGTGAATAATCAAAGAATCCTCATCCTTCAAAGAATTCAAAATATACTGCGGAACTTCAATCTGTTCCCCACTCCGCTCTCCTGGTCTTAAAATAGAAACATGATGAGAACAGAAAGAACGTGCCACATTCGGTTTTTCTTCTCCTGGTAAAAAGTATTCTGCCTCAATATAGACATCATCACTTTCTAAGTTAACCGAAATTTTACTTTCTTTACTATTTTGAATACTGAAGAAAATCGAACGTTTTTCGATTTCATGATTGTCAATCATGATGGTCAACAAGGTTCCTGAAATCAATTTTTGATACTCTTTCTGCACCGCCATTAAGAAATTCATGGCGATTGGAGAAAATTCCACATTCGATGGAAGTTTTTCTAATTCTTTTCTCTTTTTCGTAACGGTTGGATTCATTCTTTCTAACTCGAGACACTGCGTAACCCATTCATGTAGTTTTGGACCATCGTCCATCGATAAATGGAACTTCTGAGCCATATCACAAAGAATCGGATAAATCGCTAACCATTTTTCGTAAGAAAGGAAAGAAGCATCGAGTTGTTTTTCTAACAATAAACGTTGGAAACAACTTTTTAACATCGGTCCAAATTGATTCTTATGGGATTCTTTTAATAAGTCAAAACTACGAAACAAATCGATTAAAATATCCACTTTTTTCTCATAGGTCGTCGAACGATTTTCTTCGTCCAATAAAAGGAATCCATAATCAAATATCAATTCGTTATAAGTCTTAGAAAATTTCTCTTTCGAAATACTGGCTGCCGTTTTCACAAGAATAGAGAAACGGGAATCCACATTATTTTTTCTTTCCTTAGAATTACGAATTCCAAGTAGATAAGTGAAAACCACTTCTGCCGAACGGATTCGATCTGATAGAACATTTTTCGTATTGATAAAGCTGAATAGAGATTGGGCAATTTCTGTAACATCTTCTTCCGAATCCTCTTCTTCTTCATTCTGACGATCGGAAAGAGAACCTTTCTGAAATGGTTTTAAGAAATCCACTTTTTGAATCATCGTTTCACGCATCATATCAATATTATTTCGAATTAATTGCGTTGAAAATTCTCCTTCACCACGAATATATTTTTCTAGAGTTTGATACTCCATTTGCCACATTGGAGGAATTTGTTTGACATCATCGATCCGATAAAAACAACGAATGGCTTCCTCTTTTTCATGTCGATGCGCAAAATAAATAGCATTTAAATATTCGTAAATACCCGGTTTATGAATGGCATCAAACAAATCTTTATATCCAGGATGAGACGCCAAAGCCGTTCCATTTCTCACATAGTTTCCAATATTTTGAATCAAACCATAATCGTATTGACACGCAAGTAAAAGGGAAATCACAAGTTCTCGATGCGCACAGTACATTTCAACCGGTAAAAACTTCTTTCGTCCTTTTTTACCTTGACCAAAAACCCAACGCAATTGTCCAGGCTTATCGGTCGTCGATAAGAAAGTTTGAACCAAATCGAGGGCTTCTTCCTTCTCCTCAGAATTTTCGTAAGCCCGAATCACGCGAGCGGCATCCAAAACGACATGAGAAGCAAAAATTTCGATTTCTTTTCTTGTTTCTTCTGGTGCTTGAAAATACACCTTAAGCACGCTGAGGACATAAGCCCGTGCGAGATCCTTCACAATCGTTCGCATCACTTCGTAAGCTTCTTCACTTAGTTGATTCAAAGAAGAAACCATCGGAGAAGAAACCAATTTTGAAGCCGAAAGAACAATACAAGATAGAAGGAAACTCTCCTTGATTTCTTTCGTAACCCCTTCGGTCGCTAACCATTTCTCAATGACTTCATTGATCGGTTGAAAATACTTATCAAAAATCAAAGATACATGATTATTTTCTCGCATCAAATCAACAATATCTTCTTCGTCTTGCCAATCACCGATTCCTTGGTAATTTTGATATTTATAAATCAATAATAACTCGATATATCTTCGAGAAATAAATTCTTCTCCCAGATCATTGAATTTCGCCTGTTGCCAACAAGAAACTTTACAATATTCTAAATAAGCATTCAAGAAATCTTCAGACTCGAAAGGTATTTGAAGTTGCATCGGTGCAAGAAGTTTTTCAAAATCCCAATAATAAGCATTATCAAAGGTACATTGAAACAAATATTTCAAAACGATCATTCGATAAGTGAGTGACTCTCCATTAGAAATAAAGGATTGGAATCCACTGATTTCTGGAAAATTCTCTAACAATTGAAGACAATCGGTTTTAAATCGTTCTTGAAGAGAAAGTGGTAAAGACTCGATATCTTCCGGAAGAACATCCGAAGAAGAAAGAACATTCAATAAATAAAGAACGGGTTTCTCCTTCGCAGAACAATTCCAGAAAGAAAAATTCACAAACTCATGAACTTCTTCTTGATTCCTTTCCTTTTTCAATAACTGAAACAAAATACGGAACAAGGAAGTCTTATTTCGATTCGATCCACAGAACAAAGCATATTTTTCAAAATGTGGTTCGTCTAGTCGAATCGTCATGAAAACAGAAAGAGCGACTTCAAAATAGACAATATTTTTAGAATCGTTAAAACTACCCAACAAAGCATCATAATAATCTTGGGCATCTTCGATACGACTCATGGAATATCGTTGAAATAGAAATTCATTTTTTTTCAAATAGTCACTCAATTTTAACAAATACGGTTCGGGAACGACAGAATAAATATCCTTATTTAAAGCAAAGAAATTGTGACTCGCAGGTAACGTAGACAAAGAAACAAATTCCGATAATGCATCAAAATCAATCTTTCCTTCTCCCGAGGTACCCTTTAGAAAATGAGTGATATAAAAGCATTGAGCCGCATAACCAAAAGCCGAAGAAAGTTCGTTGGCACTCTTTAAACTTGCCAATAATTCTTGCCAAGATCCTGCCGAAGTAGGCGTTTTAAGTAAGAAAGACAATGGTTTCGCATACTTTTCATATCCAGGATGATAATATTTTTCGGCATTCATAAGTCGAATATATTTTGTCCAATCCAAGAATTCAAAAATTTCTTCACTATTGTAGGTCAAAAAGGCTTCACGAACGGCACTGTTGTGGTTATCAATTTTCGCTAAAACAGGACGTTGTCTAAATAAATCACTAAAGAAAGAACGATTTCCTTTATTTAAATAATTATAATAAAGGGAAGATAAATAAGAAACTTTTGGCCACTCTTTCTTTTTCGCATAAATAGACATCAAAATAATAGGAACACCATTATTAGGAATAAAATGATTAAAACATAACTGTTCAACCTGTTCCATCGATATAGCCTCAAATACTTCATAAGCCATATCCGAAGCTCCATAGATTTTATAATTCTGATAAAGAGTAGAAATCACTTCTTTATCTTTTTCGGCAGTACTTAGTAATTCCGTTTCTAAAATGACTTGAATGGCTGTCGAATAACGATGCGTTTGTTTTAAAGAATCCAAATAACATTTTAAAATCTCTCGATTTTGTAAAAGAGGACTATCTTGTGGTTCTTTATTTAATAGACAAGTGACAATAAACGAACAACCATCTTTTTGAAATTGAGTTAACAAATGAAGAACTTCTTCTTCTGACATTCCTTCCAAGGAATACCGCTCATAGATATAAGGAGAATAGAAATGTTCCATTTTTTCTTTTCCAGAATCACTCAAACGGAAAAGAAGATAAATTTCTTGAAAACGATCGATATCTTTTTCGACAATTTGAAGTTGCTTCTCTAAAAATCTTGTAGAAATACCTGATAATTCAGAAGCAAGCGTGGTACGTTCCGAAAATAGATGAACGATGTAACATAAAACCAAATAATACTTTGGATGTTCTTCTAAATGGTCAACCAAAAAGCGCCATGACTTCAACAATAAATCTCGTTTTACTTCTTCCGTATAAGAAGAATAACTATTATTAAAAATAACCTCATCTAAATCAGCCGAAGGATAATGGTATAAAATTTCTCCAAACAAATCCAAATCTTTCTCTGAATAATTAGCCCCATGATACTTTTTATACAAATAATAATTAATACATTTTTCTCCAAGGGCAAGAGAAATCCGTTCATCTAATAATTGAACCAAAAAATCATTCGGAATGTCTTCTTGACGAAACGCCTCAATCATTTCTTGAATGACAGAATGTTCTTTCTTCTGCACAATTGGATACGTTTTTTCGATATACTCCCACCGGTCATCATCCAAAGAAATTCCCATAAAACGAACATATTTTTGGTAGAAATCTTCATGATTTTCCTCCGTATCTAAGACCTGTTCCGCTAAACGGAAAAACGTTTCGACATACTCGTAATCTCTCGAATTTTCTACATAATCCAAATAATCCGTTAATACTTTGACTTTTTTATAAGCATAAAGTTCGATGATAAAAAAGTAAATATAGTACTTATTTTCAGCCAAAGTAAATCTCCTAACCAAAAGTTCCCAACGATGATTCAAAGTAAAGTTTTGTTTAAAGAAGACACGTCCATAACTCTTTAAAAACTCTATCTCATGATAAGGAAAACGACAATGTTCTAAGGCGGCTTGAATCATGGCTGTATTACCTTGAATCGTTAAATCGTAAGGAGTCTTGACTTGAATTAATAACCGATCAAAAGAATTGAAAGTAGCATCTCCCTCTTCCCCTATCAATTTCTGACAAATACGAACGGTTTTTTCTATCCATGAAACCGGTAACATCGTAGGAGAAATATCATAAGTAGAAAAAGTATTCAAATAGGCTTCATAATCTTCCCCTTTTTCATACTGTTCCAAAAGTTTCAGATACTCTGCCCCTAAAAGATCGGATTCAGAAACAGAATCAAAAGAAACATCGGTGAAATCAAGCGATTGAGATTCTTCTTTTTTATGCCACTCTTCGTAAGGACGAACCTGCGCAAAAAGATAATCAACATTATTCATCGTTCTTTCTTCAAAGGCAAACACATCAGAATATTTTTCAAGAAAAAAATCTTTAATCTTTTTATAACCAAGTTGTTTATAAAAAATAGAAAAAGAGGACTCTAAGACTTTCTGAATCTCCGTAGATTGATATTCAGTACGATTTGGATAGTTTTTTTCAAGAAGAGAAACCAACTTTTCCTTGTTTCGCAAAGAAAACGGATCATAAAATTCCATCGATTGAACATAATACTTTTGATTTTTCTTTTGCATATAAGTGAATTCAACAACGGATCCTTTTTCTAACTGACTCGTATCGATTCTTTTCAAATTCGACTGATAAAAACGATAGATGATCCCATTTTCTCCTTGAATCATCCCTCGTTTTCCTTCTGGTGTATCTTGAAGTAAAATCACTTTTCCTACCAATCTCTCATCCATACTACTTTCACCACTACCTTTCGTTATGAAACAAATCATAACTAACCTGTCCTTATTATACCATAAAACATGCCTATTTTCTTATAAAATAGTTATGTTAAACAAAATGACTGATAATTAATTATGATATTCAGCATAAGCAATATTCAAATCAATTGGCATAGGG